>NZ_JABWMS020000209.1:0-734 GCF_013369155.2 Escherichia sp. 94.0001
ACGAAGATTATGATTTTGGTTTTTATTTTGTATATTAAAAATTATTGTTTGAATTATTTTTATATTTCGACTTTCTTTGTTGTTATTGTGTTATTAGAAGTCAGTTAATTAAATCAATTCTCGCAATTTGATTTCTTGGTTGTGCAAATGTATTGTTTTGCTCGTGAGTTGCTGGTGCTGTTCAACAGTATACCACTACAGATAGATGTAGTGATTTGAGCAGCTCACATGCATATACAATCTGAAAATCATGAATGTATAAGGAGAGCAATATGTGGAAGCCGTTAAGAGATGAGAACCGTTTATCAATTTTGAAGATCTATGGATACACCTGTGACAGACTGGTACGAGAAGAGGAACGTCAGAACATTACGTCTATTTCTCGTTCACAAGCCTGGAAACTGGAACGTGAAGGAAAATTCCCGCCACGTAAAACTATTGGAAAGAAATCCTGTGGATGGTTATTAAGTGATCTATTGTGGTGGATTAGTCAGTATTAACCTTATAGTATCAGAATAATATATCTTTCTATATTTTAATTTTATAATTAAAAAGGAGTTTCATGATGAAACGTGTCTCTTTCTCTCTTGCAGAAACATATGAAGCTGATGTAATTAAAAAGTATCAGCATTTAAAAAAATGCTCATTTTCAGCAGCGATTAAAGAGTGTTTAAAGCTAGGGGCTCCTGTTTTAAACAAGATAAATGAAAATATTGTTGCTATAACTGATATAG
>NZ_JABWMS020000210.1:0-712 GCF_013369155.2 Escherichia sp. 94.0001
CCGACGCATCTGCTCACGGTCAAAGTTAACCATCTGTGCGGCGATGTTTTTCATAAATCCACCCCGTAAATCCAGTCAGTGTTTGTCAGGTCGAGTTTTGGTTTTCCGGCTGTCACGCCAGCCTGTTGCTTGTTACGGTTGATTTCGAGTTGAGTCCACTTGTCGCGGAGTTTAGCCGGACTCAGCACGTTACCGGACCAGAAGTTGTCCTGGCATGCCCAGCGGAACAGCACGCACATGTCGCGGTGGTTACGTCCGTCACGTTCACGCATCAGGCGGATATCGTTAGCCCACCCTGCCAAATTCGGTTTTCTGGCTGATGGCGCGATGGTCTTCACCATGTCAAACATCCACTCTGCGGCGCCAAAGTTTATTCGGGAGGAATCTATGTCCAGAAAA
Source organism: Escherichia sp. 94.0001 (assembly GCF_013369155.2). Taxonomy (NCBI): domain Bacteria; kingdom Pseudomonadati; phylum Pseudomonadota; class Gammaproteobacteria; order Enterobacterales; family Enterobacteriaceae; genus Escherichia; species Escherichia sp. 94.0001. The sequence continues at coordinate 400 of NZ_JABWMS020000210.1, forward strand.
ACAGAATTTAAAGGCACCGCAGCTTCTCGCCGTAGAGCTCGTCGCGCAAATCTGCAAAGTCAGGAGGCGATCAGCTCCGACAAACTACACAGGCCAACCCCCTCACGAGTGGTCTTGCAATGCAAGCGCAAACCAGCAATGAGAGCAGAAGTAATAACACTGACAACGTTGACCAGAAAATATGAAGGTTCAACTTGTCTTCCGAACGTAGCTCTTTACGCGGCAGGCTACCGTAACTCCAAACAACTGACAGCAAGATGACTTGTGTTGGTCGCCAGAAAATGAAATTAGGCAGCAAACCACTTATTTGAGG
>NZ_JABWMS020000211.1:0-712 GCF_013369155.2 Escherichia sp. 94.0001
GGCTTGTTCCCGATTACACAAATAAAAGCATATTATTTATTAACTTTTAAATAATTACACCTATAATTATAACAATTAATATATATGCCTTATCATTATATTAAACTTAAGATAATTGAGATAAAGAGTATTGTCGTTAATATAAATTGAGTCCATTGGATAAACTTGACTCATGTTATGTCTTGCGTAGAAGGATCTAAACACACTTAACTTCGAACTTTCATTAACACATTAATTTTGTCCGACTAAATGAGCGATTTTTGATAGAAAAATATCTTTACTTGTTTAAAAAATTACTCAATTTGATAACAAACGATTGAGTAAGTAAGTACCCTCAAAAAGCAACGATTATCTTATTATGCGGCGAATTTAGTACTTTAACATTAAAAGGAAATAATTATGCACCCTAGATTTTTTACATCATGCACTCCCCGTCTTCCGGAAAGATTTCCAGAAAAATGCCCCCCAAAAGTTTTGCATTCATGGTTTGATAATGGCGCAAAAAAATTTAATGAGGAATTTGCACGCTGGAAAGAGCTCGGGCGTGAAAATGATTTCAATAATCAGTTTATAAGTTCATATATAAATAATAATATCAGCACCTACCAGAATATATCAAATGGTTTACATAATAATATTAATACAATACATGATTTATTAATTGAAAACACATCAAGAATGCCGCTTTCGGAAAGTTTAGACACATTATTAG
>NZ_JABWMS020000212.1:0-710 GCF_013369155.2 Escherichia sp. 94.0001
CGGCAAGCGCATTACCGAACGCATCGGTGACCCTCGCCCGCAGCATATTCGCCATCGCGCCATCTGCCACTGAGCCGTCCTTAATGACCACCAGATCCGCGATCTTCGCCGTCCTGACATCCGCGACAAACGTCACGTTCCGGCTCAGGCTGCTGCTGTTGATGCTGGCAGTGACAGTACTGGCTCCCGCCGTCTGGCTGGTGACACTGATCTCCACCGTGCCGTCCGGCTCTGTGATTACCGTCGGGGCAGTCGTTGCGCCGTTGTCCGCCAACACGCTGACCGTCTGCCCGGCAAGCGCATTACCGAACGCATCGGTGACCCTCGCCCGCAGCATATTCGCCATTGCACCGTCTGCCACTGAGTTATCCCGGGTGACTACCAGATCCGCTATCTGCGCCGTCCTGACATCGGCGATAAACGTCACGGTCCGGCTCAGGCTGCTGCTGTTGATGCTGGCGGTGACTGTACTGGTGCCCGCCGTCTGGCTGGTGGCACTGATCTCCACCGTGCCGTCCGGTTGCGTGGTGACCGTCGGAGCGACCGTTGCGCCATTGCCTGCCGTCACGCTGACCGTCTGCCCGGCAAGTACATTCCCGTTAGCATCGGTGACCTTCACCCGCAGCGTGTTCGCCATTGCGCCGTCAGCCACTGAGTTATCCTGCGTCACCTCCAGACTCGCGATCTGCGCCGTCCTGACATCGGCGATA
>NZ_JABWMS020000213.1:0-699 GCF_013369155.2 Escherichia sp. 94.0001
GCACTGCCAGCTGAATAACACATCCCCGTCAATACGGCCCTCGCTGTACGCTTACAACTCAGCATCAGCGGTTAATGAGAGGGCTGAACCGATAATCCGCCGTGAATATAAATCAACAACGAGTGCGAGATAACACCATTTGTCCTGCAGGCGAATAAAACTGATGTTGCCGCACCAGACGCGGTTTGGTGCGGCGGGGTGAAATTGCCGGTTCAGTAAATTTGGCAATGGCGGACTTTTGTCTTCGTTTACCCGGTAGTGATGTTTAACTGGCTGTCGACTTGTCAGCCCGCATTCCCGCATCAGTCGTCGTGCCAGCCACCGGCCTGCATCAACGCCACTATGGCGCAACATCTGACTGATTGCCCGGCTACCGACTGCGCCACGACTGAGAGCATGGACAGCCCTCACCCGACTTCGTAATTCAATTCTTTGCACATTAACAGGACGCTTCACCTGCGCGTAATAAATGCTACGGTGAATACCGAATAAATGACAAAGAACCCGCACTGGCCACTTTGCTTTCAGCTGTGTGATTAGCGCGACAGTTTCCCCGGGGATTTCGCTCATCAGCACGGCAGCCTGCTTTAGTATTTCTTTTTCCATCTCAGGGCGCTTTATCTGCGCTTTAAGCTGCTTAATTTGTAAGCGTGCAGCAAGAACCGTATTGACGGGGATGTGTTATTCAGTCGGCAGTGC
>NZ_JABWMS020000214.1:0-692 GCF_013369155.2 Escherichia sp. 94.0001
AAGGGGTCGTCAACCAATAATTTTCGGGAAATCTCGGAAACGTCAACCAACTATCCGGTAACTCCGGATGGTTGGATAAGCTGTAGTGAGCGAATGCCGGATGATGGTCAGCACGTAATTATTTTATGTGATGGCGCATTCGTTCTTTATGCGCAATATCGAGACGGTGAGTTTTTTGATGTAGTCAGTAATGGTGATGAATTTTTCGAAACACAGAGCCGCAATGTAACCGACTGGATGCCGCTACCAGAACCGCCGCAGGAGGTGCGCCAATGATCTGGCCTGAAGCCTTTGCAATTACAGGCGTTGCTATAGCTATTGATTTTTTAGTATATGTTATTTGTCGGTGGGGGTAAAAACGTTCGCCGGGATTCACACCAAAGGAGGGAATATGTCGGATGATATTTCACTGGCAATGGAAGGTGCGCTGGCTGTTATTGCTGTTGTGGGCGTTTACTGCCTGGTTGTGTTTTTGATGGATCGACTAGGGAACTGAATTCATTACGATATGGGAATTCCCATATCGGGTAAAAACGGTTTGCGGTAAAGCGAGAGTTAAGTAGAATTGCTGCGGGTGCTTGAGGCTGTCTGCCTCGGGCATGCCACCGTAAGGCAGACAGAGAAAAGCCCCAGTTAACATTACGCGTCCTGCAAGACGCCTAACATTAATCTGAGGCCAATTTCATGCTAGA
>NZ_JABWMS020000215.1:0-688 GCF_013369155.2 Escherichia sp. 94.0001
ATATAAATGAAAATAACAAAAAATAAAAATGCAACTATAAAAAAACAGTCATCAGCCGGCTGCTTTTCAATGTTTACTTTATCATTTTCCATTACCTTTATTCCTGCATTTCTTACAAACAGGCAGGAACTTATATCCAGGGGGCTTCTTGTTCCAGCATTATTTCTTGCTGAATTTCTAATTCTTGTTCCACTGTATTTTATTTTCTTCCGAAAAAGAGAAGGATTAGGAAGAGGTTCTTTTCGACTGGATGTTTTTTTTACTCTTTTCTCTTTAATAATGATTATTCAGTTATTTGTCCCTTATCTGCTGGCAGTGAGGAAAACGGAAGAATGGATGATCTCGCAAATGTCTTTTTCCGGGGCCATTTTATGGATTAATATATTTTCTTCCGTACTTCTTGTTCCTGTATATGAAGAGATTGTATTTCGAGGGTGTCTTTTTAACTCTTTTAAATTCTGGTTTAATGACAATATTTACATCTCTGCTATTGTAACATCAGTCATATTTTCTGCATTACATCTACAATATACTGACTTTCGTACATTTTTGATGCTCTTTCTGATATCGTTAGTTCTTATCAGTGCAAAAATAAAGTCGAATGGCCTGTTAATGCCCATATTACTTCACATGGCGATGAATGCAGTCATAACAGGAATACAATATACGTTACAATATCACATAACAG
>NZ_JABWMS020000216.1:0-684 GCF_013369155.2 Escherichia sp. 94.0001
GTTAATGGAAATTCATTCAAGAAAAAAAGATGTTAATGTGATTGATAATTGGGAAAAGGCACTGGTAAATTTACAATATTTATTAGTTAACGCAATAAAATAGACTAAATAATAAGTCTGTATCTCTTGTTCATCGCAATCGCACTCTACGGTTTTATCCTGCTGAAATGAGCCTGTTTCCTGACACGGATATAAACACAAAATAGAGTGCTGTAGTTAATCTTTTTGGTTATTCAGAGCAAAATAACAGTAGTGATTCTTTATAAAAAGTAATCTCTCTATCATTTTTATATAAATCATCATTAAGATAATCCAGAAGCTCTTGCCTTACACTATAAATATTAGCTTTTTGGTCTACCAATGACGATAATATATCTTTGACTCCTTTTAATTTTATGACTCTATCAGATATTGTATTAAGGGTGAAGAGGATATTACGTTTATTAGAGCTTGAGAACCAATACTTCAAAATATTATCAGACCATTCTCTCGGTGTCTTAATTAGTTGCGCTTTTGTTCTGACTTTATCGAATGTGGAATCACTAAAATTTGTTCCTACGCACGAAATGAAATTCATTTCTGACTTGTCAAAATTGCAATTACGCATCTCACACATATCAAGATTAACATTTTGAAATATCGAATAATTCATATCGGCATGTGAAGAAGAACATGCAATAAACG
>NZ_JABWMS020000217.1:0-655 GCF_013369155.2 Escherichia sp. 94.0001
GCATCTCTGCCCGCAGCCAGTCTTCCGGTGCAATACGAAAATACGCCTCCGGCTCGTAAGCGTCGTCTCAGCACCGTCTGGCAGATCCTGAAATTCCTGAGAGAATAGTGGACACCAAATATGGTGGACGCTATCCATGAAATCATTAACCGCAGTGCGTAAAAAAAGCCCTAATTATCCCGTTGAGTTCAAAATCAAAATGGTTGAACTCTCGCATCGACCAGAGATCTCCGTAGCGCAACTCGCTCGTGAGCATGGGATCAACGATAATTTGCTGTTCAAGTGGCGCCAGTACTGGCGCGAAGGAAAACTACGTCCTCCTTCAACAACAGAAAACAACGTGCCTGAGCTGCTCCCGATAACACTTGATGCCGAAGATGTTGTCCCTACAACCTCCCCCCGGTCACAACCTGTAGCTGCTGCGACACCTGAATCACTCAATATCAGCTGTGAAGTGACGTTCCGGCACGGATCACTCCGTCTGAATGGTGCCATCAGCGAAAATATCCTGAACCTGCTGATACGGGAGCTCAAACGTTGATCCCATTACCATCAGGGACAAAGATCTGGCTGGTCGCTGGCATCACCGATATGAGAAACGGCTTCAACGGCCTGGCGGCAAAGGTGCAGACGACGCTGAAAGACGATCCGATGT
>NZ_JABWMS020000218.1:0-649 GCF_013369155.2 Escherichia sp. 94.0001
GTACTCTCGTTTTCCCCCGTTTCCAGCGCCTCATCCAGTAACAGTTCAATGGACTCAATCAGCGTCTGCAGGCACTGGGAATAATACTGCTGCTCCAGCGCCTCCACGTTGTCACTGGAAGGCGGTTGTCCCACGCCAATCTTGTAGGCCGGGACACGGAACACCGAACAGACAATTTCAGCGGTCATCTTCAGTTGTTCCACCGTCTGCGCATCCACAGGTGAAAACGTCGTGGGGTTGTATTTTGCCCCGTTGCTCAGAATGGCCGTTTTCCCCGCATTTTCGCCTGTATACCCGCTGTCCCAGTTGCTCTTCAGTTTTTTCGCATTTTCTTCCGTAATACTGCCGGGGATCTCAATCACCCCGGACGGCCTGCCGCCATTTCTGAAAAAAGACGTCGAATTTTCCTGAATATGATGCCCCTGCGTGGCCGCCAGCCCGGCGGCATACACCGGCGGCAATCCTATAAGCGGATGAAAAAAACAGTTAAACCGGTCGTGGATCACTTCCCGGGCAGGCACCGTCACCGCCTCCGTGATCCCGCAGTTCCGGTCCGGCGTGATGCGGTAGAACACCTCGCCGTCATCCGCCACCAGAGGTTCAACCCGGCTCCAGTCCAGAATACGCAGTTCTTTGATCTGCCCCCGGG
>NZ_JABWMS020000021.1:0-65142 GCF_013369155.2 Escherichia sp. 94.0001
TTGTCCCTCTTTGCCTGATTAAAGAGACACACTCTGTCACAAGTCCATCACATACAAAGAAAACAAAATCAGATAATTATAGCAAACATCATAAAGACACGTTAATTGACAATAAAGCCCTCTCTCTTTTCAAAATGGATGATCATGAAAAAGTGATAGGCTTGATTCAGAAAATGAAAAGAACTTATGATACTTTACCATCAGGAAAAATCACTAAAGAAACTGACAGGAAAATTCATAAATATTTTATAGATATAGCTTTATATGCAAGTAATAAATATGACGATAGAATTACGAGAAGAGTTTACCTTAATAAAGATAAGGAAGTATCAATTAAGGTAGTGTATTTTATAAATAATGTCACTGTCCATAATAATACTATCGAAATCCCACAGACAGTAAATGGTGGTTACGATTTTTCACACCTTAGCCTGAAAGGTATCAGGATTAAAGATGAAGATTTATCCAATTCGGATTTTGCAGGTTGCAGACTACAAAATGCTATTTTCCAGGGCTGTAATATGTATCAAACGAATTTTAATTTTGCCATAATGGAAAAAATAATTTTTGATAATTGTATTCTCGATGACTCAAATTTCGCTCAGATAAAAATGACTGACGGAACTCTAAATGCATGCTCCGCTATGCATGTTGAATTCTTCAATGCAACAATGATTAGAGCTAAAATTAAAAACACCTTCCTTGACTATTCAAATTTTTATATGGCGTACATGGCTGAGGTGAATCTTTATAAAGTAATAGCGCCATATGTTAATTTATTTAGAGCCGACCTTAGTTTCTCTAAACTCGATTTAATTAACTTTGAACATGCTAATCTTTCTCGCGTCAACCTGAACAAAGCAACCCTCCAGAATATAAACTTAATTAATAGCAAACTCTTTTTTACGCGGCTGACAAATACGTTCCTCGAAATGGTTATATGTACCGATTCTAATATGGCTAATGCTAATTTTAATAATGCCAATTTAAGCAATTGCCATTTCAACTGTTCTATTTTAACAAAAGCCTGGATGTTTAATACCCGTTTCTATCGGGTTAATTTCGATGAGGCTATCGTCCAGGGAATGGGCATATCCATTCTCCGTGGGGAGGATAATATTCCCATTAATAGTGATATCCTGATAACACTACAGAAACTCTTTGAAGAGGATTGTGCCACTCATACTGGCATGTCACAAACTGAGCATAATATTCAGGAAGTGTCTATGAATACCACTGAAGATACTATGCAATACGCAGATTGAGATTAAGCCGAAGAATAGCCAATGAATTGACTTTAAAAGAGAGATACTCACGGACTTCTGACTTATTTATTTTAGAATCATGAATGTTAGCCCGAGGTAATCTGAAAAAGGTGCAAAAGATTGCACCTTTTTCAGATTACCTCGGGCCTGGTTACGTCGCTTTCGGCTTACTGATTTTCCTCAATCAACAACGCTTCAAGCAAATCGAGATCGTGCAATAATTTTTGCAGCGTTTCGTTACTGATCTCCCGCGTGGCGCGCAGGTGGTACAGTTCAGCACGTTCAGAACGCAATGCCGCCAGACGGAAGCGACGCTCAAGGTTCTCTTCCTGCACGGAACTTTCAACGTCGTTACGTCCATCGGCGCGACGACGCAGGTTACCAATGACGCGAGAACTGACCTCCGTGAGCAGCTGGTTATCGATATTCTCTTCGGTATCCGCCGCCAGACGCTCCTCCATTTTCTGGATTGCCACAATCGCCACTTCTGCCGTTGCCGCTCGCGCAATACGCTCCTCTTTCAACTGCTGCGAATGGTCTGCGACTTCAATGTGTTGCAGCAGAATGGGCAACATCACCACGCCGACAAACAGCGAAAAGAGAATGACGCCAGCCGCCAGGAACACCAACTCATAGCGCGCCGGGAAGACGTTGCCATCCGGCAAGAGCAGCGGGATAGAGAGCACACCGGCTAGTGTGATCGCCCCACGCACCCCGGCAAAAGACGCAATCAGGATTTCTCGTGTGGTCCACGAACCAAACTCCATCGGCTTCTTCTTCAGAAAACGGTTGCTGAACTTTTTCATCGTCCACAGCCAGCCAAAACGGACCAGCATCAGCGCCGCATAAATCAGAATGATATCGGTAAACAGCATCCAGATTTCGACGTTAGGGTCGATTTCTGCCGCCATCAGCGACGTCTCCAGAATACCCGGCAACTGCAGACCTAACAGCAGGAATACCATACCGTTGAAGACAAATTCCAGCATCGCCCAGGTGCTGTTTGCACGCAGGCGCATCGCCAGCGGCGCACGGCGCATTACACCGGAGCGGGTGATGGTCATCCCGGCGGCAACCGCAGCAAGAATACCGGAAACGCCAATATGTTCGGCAATCAGATAAGAAGCGAATGGCAGCAGGAACAGCAGTACAATCTGCGTCGCAGGTTCATCTCCGCCCCAGCGACTCAGGAATCGCAGCGAACGACCATACAGCCAGCTCACCACAAAACCGGCGAGAATACCGCCTATTGCCACTTTCATAAATTCCACCGTTGCACCGCCGACGGTGAAGATCATCGTCCCCATCGCCACTGCCACAGCAAACTTTAATGACACCAGGCCGGAGGCGTCATTCATCAACGCTTCGCCCTGCAAAATACCCATGATTTTTTTCGGGATGCGCCCTTCGCCAACAATACCGGAAAGCGCCACAGCATCGGTCGGAGAAAGCACCGCCGCCAGCGCAAAGGCGGGAATCAGCGGAATGCCCGGCACCACCCAGTAAATAAGGAAGCCAATGCCAACCACGGTGACCACCACCAGCGCCAGCGCGAGGCCGAAAATCTCCCGACCATGTTCGAGAAATTCACGGGTCGGCGTTTTCCAGCCATCTGCGAACAGCAACGGCGGGATAAACAAGACTAAAAAGAGTTCAGGATCAAACTCCACATGCAAACCAAACGTCGGCCACGCCAGTAGCGCACCGATGGCGATTTGCATAAGCGGAAGCGGGATCTGAAAGGGCATGACACGAGTGACCACCCCGGACAGCGAGACCACGAGGGTCATTATCAGTATGGTGAAGAAGATTTCCATGCGTTCCCTGTTTGCGATGTTTTTTTATGATCTGAGAAAGGCGTTATGCCTGAATTCTCATTTTTTCAGAATATCGCAAAAGCTCACACAATGTGCGGAGAAAATAAAAACGGGCAGCCATTGCCACCCGTTTTCAGAATCTTATTAAAGCTTAGATAGCCCAACCGCCCGCATAGAAGGTCACCAGCGCCACGGCGATGACGACCGTACCGATGTTCAACTTGCGCCATTCTCCGGAAACCAGACGACCAATCACCAGAGTCGCGAAGCCGATCATAATGCCCGTTACGATGTTACAGGTCAGTACGATGAATACTGCTGTTACCAGACCCGCCATCGCATCAACAAAATCAGCAAAGTCAATTTTCGCCACATTGCTCAGCATCAGCAGGCCAACGTACATCAGCGCCGGAGCCGTTGCGTAACCCGGAACGAGGTAAGAGAGTGGAGAGAGGAACAGAATCAGCAGGAACAACACGCCAACGGTGATAGCCGTCAAACCAGTTTTACCGCCCGCCGCCGTACCCGCCGCAGACTCAATGTATACCGCTGCCGGAGCTGCACCCACCAGGCCAGAGAAAACGCTGCTCATGGAGTCAGTGGTCAGTGCTTTCCCGCCGTCGATGATCTGCCCGTCTTTATCCAGCAGGTTCGCCTGGCCGGCGACGGCACGGATAGTTCCGGTGGCATCAAATACTGCCGTCATCACCAGTGCCAGAACGCTCGGCAGAACCACAGGGTTCAGCGCGCCCATAATGTCCAGGCTGCCAATCAGTGAATTGCCGTTTTCATCGCTCAATGAAGGCATGGCGAAAACGCCAGAGAAGTGGACGTTAGGATCGAAGATCAAACCGACAATTGAGATACCGATAATGGTCAGCAGAATGCCACCGGGGACTTTCAGTTTTTCCAGGCCGATGATCACAGCCAGACCTACCAGTGACATAATCACCGGGAAGGTCGCGAAATCACCCAGCGCAACAGGCAGACCATCAAGCGGGTTTTTAATCACCAGACCGACACCATTAGCAGCAATCAGCAGCAGGAACAGACCGATACCGATCCCCGTGCCGTGCGCCACACCGTGCGGCAAGTTGCGCAAAATCCAGCTACGAATACCCGTGGCAGAAATTACCGTAAACAGTACACCCATCAGGAACACGGCACCCAGCGCGACAGGTACGCTAATATGTTGCCCCAGCACCAGACTGAATGCGGTAAACGCCGTCAGGGAGATGGCGCAACCAATCGCCAACGGCAGATTAGCCCACAGACCCATCACGATAGAACCGAGTCCGGCAACCAGACAGGTCGCAACGAAAACTGCCGCAGGCGGGAAGCCTGCTTTACCCAACATGCCTGGAACGACGATAACCGAGTAGACCATCGCCAGAAACGTTGTTAACCCGGCAACCACTTCCTGACGGACAGTGCTTCCACGTTGTGAAATTTTAAACCAGGCGTCGAGTGAACCGCCGGTACGCGCTGATGGCGTAGACATAAGAAAACATCCCCTGAGAGTTTAATTTTCGTCAAGATGCGTGGCGGACATTCCCCTGCCAGCGAAACGTTATCTTCCTGCTCCAGGTTTGCGACAATTTGGTGCGTCGCAAAAAAGCAAACGTTTAGCTCCGCGCATACAAAACGGATGGTAATAAAAAGCAAACGATTATCCGGCGATCATAGCGGCTTTTTCAACCGAAGTTTGCTGCTTTTTTCTCTTTTATGGTCTTGACGATGAAAAACCAGGCAATTGATGCGCAAACGTTATCGTCGATGCGCAAGATTGCAGCGTTATCGAGCCGCATACCGTTCAGGATTGCGATAAAAAATCGTCTGAGATGACAAAAATATTGCGGCTAAAAAGTATACTTTTACACTGGCAAAGAAACGCCGGTGACATACAATTAAAGCATCAACACCAACCGGAACCTCCACCACGTGCTCGAATGAGGTGTGTTGACGTCGGGGGAAACCCTCCTGTGTACCAGCGGGATAGAGAGAAAGACAAAGACCGGAAAACAAACTAAAGCGCCCTTGTGGCGCTTTAGTTTTGTTCATCTTCCAGCAAGCGTGCGCCTGTGCCTTCTTCTCCTAAGCGGTCGCCCGGGTTACGCAATGGGCAATCACTGCGCGAAAGGCAGCCACAACCAATACATCCGTCCAGTTCGTCACGCAGCGCCACTAAGGTATGAATGCGCCGATCCAACTCTTCTCGCCATTGGGACGAAAGCTGTTTCCACTCTTTCGCACTTAACGTATGCCCTTCGGGCAACACGCCAAATGCTTCACGAATGGTCGCCAGCGGAATGCCAATACGCTGAGCAATTTTGATGATTGCGACATATCGCAACACATCACGTTTATATCGCCGCTGATTGCCACTATTACGGATACTGCTAATCAACCCTTTGCTTTCATAGAAATGCAGCGCCGATACCGCCACACCGCTGCGTTTTGCCACTTCGCCGGGGGTTAGCAGCGCTTTAATGCGGGGTAATTTCTTTTCCATAAATCGCTTTACCTCAAGTTAACTTGAGGAATTATACTCCCCAACAGATGAATTAACGAACTGAACACTGAAAAGAGGCAGATTTATGTCCCATCAGAAAATTATTCAGGATCTTATCGCATGGATTGACGAGCATATTGACCAGCCGCTTAACATTGATGTCGTCGCAAAAAAATCAGGCTATTCAAAGTGGTACTTACAGCGAATGTTCCGCACGGTGACGCATCAGACACTTGGTGATTACATTCGCCAACGCCGCCTGTTACTGGCCGCCGTTGAGTTGCGCACCACCGAGCGTCCGATTTTTGATATCGCAATGGACCTGGGTTATGTCTCGCAGCAGACCTTCTCCCGCGTTTTCCGTCGGCAGTTTGATCGCACTCCCAGCGATTATCGCCACCGCCTGTAGTTTTATTGCCCGCGCGTTAACTCCTGCGCGGGTGATTGCTCCATCCATTGCATGAACACCTGCGGTGGCATCGCCTTAGCAAAGAACCATCCCTGGCAATAGCGCACGCCGCGTTTACGCAACCAGTTAACCTGATCCTCAGTTTCTACCCCTTCTGCAATCGTTTTCAGCCCCAGGCTGTGCGCCAGCTCGATGATGTGTTCCGCAATCAAATGGCTGGTTTTGTGGGTAGTCAGCGTCTCAACAAACGATTTGTCGATTTTCAAAATATCAACATTCAATGATTTAAGGTTATGCAAGTTAGAGTAGCCAATACCAAAATCATCAATTGCCACTTCGTAACCGGCCTGGCGGAAAGCCAGAATAATTGGTGTCATTTTGTCGACATCAAGAAATGCATGTTCAGTCACTTCAAATTTAATTTGCTGTGGACGCACCGCGTATTGCTCTGTTTTCTGATTGGTTCGCGCTATCAACCGTGACGTATGAAAATCGGAGGCCGACAGGTTAATAGAAACATAGCGATCGGCATGTGTTGCCAGGTACGCGCCCAGATCGCGGAAGACATTATCAATAACATAATCAGTTACCTGTCCGATCATTCCCTCCTTTTCTGCCAGCGGAATAAACTCTGCCGGATTCATTACTTGCCCCTGCTCACCAGGCCAACGTAACAATGCTTCAGCGCCGATACATTTTTCTGTTTTGATATCTATTATTGGCTGGTAATAAAGGCAAAGTTGATGTTTTTCGAGGGCGCGTTGCAATTTGCGTTTGGGAGACAAATAGTTTTGTCGAATACGTAGCCAGAGTAATAACAGAACAAGACTCCCCAAAATGCCGGCGGGTAACGCAAAAATAAGATGATTATAAAAATGCGCTATAAGACGTTGATATGAAGTCGCAACAATGGCTGCAATTGGGCGTTTTGTCGAATAAACTGTCGCATATAAATAGCCATTTCTTTGTACGGTTAAATCATTCAAATGAATCAGCGGAGAAAACGTTGCTGCCGAGGCCTCGTTACTTAACGAGAAAAAGGTTTTCGTTACCGTATCATACACACCCCATTGCAATGTCGGATCATCAGACATCACTTCACTCCAGAATAGAGGGTTGATGACCGCCACATAATTTCCCCGCTGCATATAGGTCATTTTATAGCCAGAGAAAAAAGGCGTATCGCGGTAATAATAGATAGAAACGTTAGGTTCACGCTTATAATCGGCCGGTGCAATCGTATAACCGTTTACAGGCGCTATCAGCGATGAGCATAAAAAATGGTTATCACGGGCATAGATCAATTCATTAATATAAAGATAGCCACGAATAATATTCAACATTCGCTTTTGATGGGCCGGAGTGCAAACTTGCCCCTGATAGCGTTCTGCTGCATCGCTCACTAAATCTGCCTGGCGAATGACCAGCTCGGATTTATCCAGCGCCAGCTGAGCAAAAGTTTGGAGCTGACTATTCACTTCTGATTTTGCCCAAAGGAAGGCAATCCATAGCGACAGAATGATGGGAAAGAGAACTAAAAAGATAATGCCCGGCAACGCCAGTAATTGGTGTCGTGCATGATGACTCATTGCTATCAATTTCCTGCCTGTTTATACCCGGTCATTGCAAGGCGAGAACCCTGGTTATCGACGTCTTTAGATAAATCTTACGGTATAAATAGCACTTTTGCCTGATTTGAAATTGATACCTTTTTAATCGTCACCTGAATAAAAATAATTCATTGATATTCAAAATTAATTTCCTACAGGAATGCAGAGGCGGCGGGAAGATATGCCCTTAATGCCGCTGAAAAAACACATAATCTGTACGGCAATAAAAGTCACGGCCTAATCTGGCTAACAAACAATCAATTGTGATATAGTTCACAAAATTAATGAAACAAACAGAGTGTTTCTTTTTTGTGTTCTGCAAGCCCCGCGATAGCCAGATTGTATCACGCCTCCCGTGAACAACGCCGCGCTGTCCACGGCATCGGCTCTTTTCAGAGGAATTGTTTGATGGCTACCCTCACCACTGGCGTGGTTCTTCTTCGCTGGCAGCTGCTTAGTGCCGTGATGATGTTTCTGGCCAGCACGCTTAACATCCGTTTTCGTCGGTCTGATTATATCGGACTTGCAGTGATCAGCAGCGGTCTCGGCGTGGTTTCCGCCTGCTGGTTCGCTATGGGATTGCTTGGCATCACAATGGCGGATATCACCGCCATCTGGCACAACATCGAGTCGGTGATGATGGAGCAGATGAATCAGACACCACCACAGTGGCCAATGATTTTGACTTGATATGTAGAAGCCTCCATAACGGAGGCTTCTTTTTTTATGGCTGGCAGATGCTTTAATCATCCACCTTAAAACAATATAACCTATTGTTTTAATGACAAATCAGAACGGAATATCGTCATCAAAGTCCATCGGCGGCTCATTAGACGGTGCTGCCGGAGCAGACTGCTGCGGGCGAGACTGCGCGCCGCCGCTGAACTGATTGCCACCCTGCGGCTGCTGAGGCTGACCCCAACCGCCCTGCGGCTGACCACCACCGATATTGCTACCTGCAGGAGCGCCACCACCCTGACGACCACCCAGCATCTGCATGGTGCCGCCAACGTTCACCACGACTTCTGTGGTGTAGCGATCCTGACCGGATTGATCGGTCCATTTGCGGGTACGCAGCTGACCTTCGATATAAACCTGAGAACCTTTACGCAGATATTCGCTGGCTACTTCTGCCAGTTTGCCGAACAGCACAACGCGGTGCCATTCAGTCTGCTCTTTCATCTCGCCGGTCGCTTTATCACGCCAGGATTCGGAAGTAGCCAGCGTAATGTTGGCAACTGCGCCACCATTTGGCATGTAGCGTACTTCCGGGTCCTGACCCAGATTACCAACGAGAATAACCTTGTTTACGCCTCTGCTGGCCATGTTCGTGTCTCCTGAAAAAAAATCGTTCTGAATAAGTGTAAACGCGCGATTGTACCATTACCAATAGCGCTTTTACTATGTTGTGACCTCGGTTCAGGGAAACAAACCTGGCCAGACATTGTTACACAACACTCCGGGTAATGCATTCCAATACTGTATATTCATTCAGGTCAATTTGTGTCATAATTAACCGTTTGTGATCGCCGGTAGCACCATGCCACCGGGCAAAAAAGCGTTTAATCCGGGAAAGGTGAATGGATAAGATCGAAGTTCGGGGCGCCCGCACCCATAATCTCAAAAACATCAACCTCGTTATCCCCCGCGACAAGCTCATTGTCGTGACCGGGCTTTCGGGTTCTGGCAAATCCTCGCTCGCTTTCGACACCTTATATGCCGAAGGGCAGCGCCGTTACGTTGAATCCCTTTCCGCCTACGCGCGGCAGTTTCTGTCACTGATGGAAAAGCCGGACGTCGATCATATTGAGGGGCTTTCTCCTGCCATCTCGATTGAGCAGAAATCGACGTCTCATAACCCGCGTTCTACGGTGGGGACAATCACCGAAATCCACGACTATTTGCGTTTGTTGTTCGCCCGCGTCGGTGAGCCGCGCTGCCCGGACCACGATGTACCGCTGGCGGCGCAAACCGTCAGCCAGATGGTGGATAACGTGCTGTCGCAGCCGGAAGGTAAACGCCTGATGCTGCTCGCGCCAATCATTAAAGAGCGCAAAGGCGAACACACCAAAACGCTGGAAAATCTGGCAAGCCAGGGTTACATCCGTGCTCGTATTGATGGCGAAGTCTGCGATCTTTCCGATCCGCCGAAACTGGAACTGCAAAAGAAACATACCATTGAAGTGGTGGTTGATCGCTTCAAGGTGCGTGACGATCTCACCCAACGTCTGGCAGAGTCGTTTGAAACCGCGCTGGAGCTTTCCGGTGGTACCGCGGTAGTTGCCGATATGGACGATCCAAAAGCGGAAGAGCTGCTATTTTCCGCCAACTTCGCCTGCCCAATTTGCGGCTACAGTATGCGTGAACTGGAACCACGCCTGTTTTCGTTTAACAACCCGGCGGGTGCCTGCCCGACCTGTGACGGCCTTGGCGTACAGCAATATTTCGATCCTGATCGCGTGATCCAAAACCCGGAACTGTCGCTGGCTGGCGGTGCGATCCGAGGCTGGGATCGCCGCAACTTCTATTATTTCCAGATGCTGAAATCGCTGGCAGATCACTATAAGTTCGACGTCGAAGCGCCGTGGGGCAGCCTTAGCGCGAACGTGCATAAAGTGGTGCTGTACGGTTCAGGCAAAGAAAACATTGAATTCAAATACATGAACGATCGCGGCGATACCTCCATTCGTCGTCATCCGTTTGAAGGCGTGCTGCACAATATGGAGCGCCGTTATAAAGAGACGGAATCCAGTGCGGTACGCGAAGAATTAGCCAAGTTTATCAGCAATCGCCCGTGCGCCAGCTGCGAAGGAACGCGTCTGCGTCGGGAAGCGCGCCATGTGTATGTCGAGAATACGCCGCTGCCTGCTATCTCCGACATGAGCATCGGTCATGCGATGGAATTCTTCAACAATCTCAAACTCGCAGGTCAACGAGCGAAGATTGCGGAAAAAATTCTTAAGGAGATTGGCGATCGCCTGAAATTCCTCGTTAACGTCGGCCTGAATTACCTGACACTTTCCCGCTCGGCAGAAACGCTTTCTGGCGGTGAAGCCCAGCGTATCCGTCTGGCGAGCCAGATTGGTGCGGGCCTGGTTGGCGTGATGTACGTGCTGGATGAGCCGTCTATCGGCCTGCACCAGCGCGATAACGAGCGCCTGCTGGGTACGCTTATCCATCTGCGCGATCTCGGTAATACCGTGATTGTGGTGGAGCACGACGAAGACGCGATTCGCGCCGCTGACCATGTGATCGACATTGGCCCGGGCGCAGGTGTACACGGCGGTGAAGTAGTCGCGGAAGGTCCCCTGGAAGCGATTATGGCGGTGCCTGAGTCGTTAACCGGGCAGTACATGAGCGGCAAACGCAAGATTGAAGTGCCGAAGAAACGCGTTCCGGCGAATCCGGAAAAAGTGCTGAAGCTGACAGGCGCACGTGGTAATAACCTGAAAGACGTGACGCTGACGCTGCCAGTCGGTCTGTTTACCTGCATCACAGGGGTTTCAGGTTCCGGTAAATCGACGCTGATTAACGACACACTGTTCCCGATTGCCCAACGCCAGTTGAATGGTGCGACCATCGCCGAACCGGCACCTTATCGCGATATTCAGGGGCTGGAGCATTTCGATAAAGTGATCGATATCGACCAAAGCCCAATTGGTCGTACTCCGCGTTCTAACCCGGCGACTTATACTGGCGTGTTTACGCCTGTACGTGAACTGTTTGCGGGCGTACCGGAATCCCGTGCGCGTGGTTATACGCCAGGACGTTTCAGCTTTAACGTCCGTGGCGGACGCTGCGAAGCCTGTCAGGGCGACGGCGTGATCAAAGTGGAGATGCACTTCCTGCCGGACATTTACGTACCGTGCGACCAGTGCAAAGGTAAACGCTATAACCGTGAAACGCTGGAGATTAAGTACAAAGGCAAAACCATCCACGAAGTGCTGGATATGACCATCGAAGAGGCGCGTGAGTTCTTTGATGCGGTGCCTGCTCTGGCGCGTAAGCTGCAAACGTTGATGGACGTTGGCCTGACGTACATTCGCCTCGGGCAGTCCGCAACCACGCTTTCTGGTGGTGAAGCCCAGCGCGTGAAGCTGGCGCGTGAGCTGTCAAAACGCGGCACCGGGCAGACACTGTATATTCTCGACGAGCCGACCACCGGTCTGCACTTCGCCGATATTCAGCAACTGCTCGACGTACTGCATAAACTGCGCGATCAGGGCAATACCATCGTGGTGATTGAGCACAATCTCGACGTGATCAAAACCGCTGACTGGATTGTCGACCTGGGGCCGGAAGGCGGCAGTGGCGGCGGCGAGATCCTCGTCTCCGGTACACCAGAAACCGTCGCGGAGTGTGAAGCATCACACACGGCACGCTTCCTTAAGCCGATGCTGTAATCGTTAAGGCCGCTTTCTGAGCGGCCTCAGATTATTGACAAAGTGCGCTTTGTTCTTGCCGGATGCGGCATGAACGCCTTATCCGGCCTACAAAAACATGCAATTTCAATATATTGCAGAAATTACGTAGGCCTGATAAGCGTAGCGCATCAGGCAATTTTGCGTTTGTCATCATTCTCAGGCCGCTTTCTGAGCGGCCTTTTCCTTTCAGAGTTGCACCAGCAATTTACGTTTTTCTTCCGGCAGTAAATTCACCGCCTGCTGATAAGACGCATCCACCAGATAATAGATTTGCGAATCTGGCAGCGAACCGTCGAGATACACGGTGCTCCAGTGCGCTTTATTCAGATGGCGGCTTGGACGCACATCGCTGTGCTGCTGACGTAGCAGCTCCGCCAGCTCCGGGCTGGTTTTCAGCGAAACAGCTGGGCGATTTTCTACTTCTTTCACCATCGCAAACAGTACATCTTCCACTTTGATCTGCGTCGCTTTCCAGTCGTTATGCACGCTCTGTTCTGCGCCTGGTTTTGCCATGCAATATTGTAGCAACTCCGAAATGGTCATTTTTTACTCCCCTTGTAGTGTCGCGATGATGCGACGCGATCCGCCGTGGATGCGATGTTCCCCCAGCCAGATGCCTTGCCAGGTGCCGGTCTGAATACGCCCTTTATGCACCGGCAATACAAGCGATGTTCCCAGCATTGAGGATTTGATATGAGAAGGCATATCGTCTGCTCCCTCATAGTCATGCTCATAATTTCCGTTATCGGGAACGGTGCGGAGGAAAAAACGCTCCATGTCGTGGCGTACGGTGGGATCGCAGTTCTCATTAAGTGTCAGAGAGGCGGAGGTATGTTGCAGCAACAGATGCAGTGAACCGATGTTAACGCGCGGCATATCAGCCAGCTGATGCAGTATTTCATCCGTTACCAGATGAAATCCACGAGATTTGGCGCTAAGCGTGAGCGTCTTTTGATACCACATGTGCTGCTCCTTGATAAAACTCTCTTAATCAGTTTGCAGCAAGACAGCGAAAGGATAAAGGTGTGATTAAAAAAACAGCATTCGGGAGAGCATCACGCTCTCCCGCTCTGTCAGTATTCTGAATTGACGATCACCTCTTCACCAAACGCACCCGCTTGTGGCAAGGGTTTGTAGGTAGAGTTGGAGGCGCGTAGAATGCGGATACCACGAGCGCCGACATCGCGTGCGGCGGTAATATCGTTATCGGAATCGCCATAAAAAATTCGGATATTTTTATCCTGCAGCCATTGCGATTTTGTATTTTGCCCTGGTTTATCGCCCGCAAAAATTACCGGATTCATGTTGGTGGCAGGAATATGAAAATTATCCGCCAGCGTTTTTGAAACCGTTTCTGTTTTCGTCGGGCTACGACCAGTCACAAAGAAGATCGCGTCACCGCGGCGTACATGCATATCAATCAGCTGGCGAGCGACCTCTTTTGGAATGCTGAATTCATCCCAGCCATTGTTCATTTTTTCCCAGAACACAGGATTTTTCAGATAATCTTCGCTTTCTGGCGAGAAGGTTTTTTTGCCGCGCCAGAAGCCCGGACTGGAAAAAAGTACCGTGTCATCGATATCAAACCCCACCGCCATTGGCGGACGCCCTGCGAGGCTATTTTCAATTTGTGCGACCGAAACCCAATGAATTGGTGCCTGTTCAGCAAGCCTGGCAACGTTAGTACCAGGGTTAAGCGGTGAAGGAGATGAGGCCAGGGCAACAGCGGAACTGTTTAGAGCGAACAATAAGCAAACGGCACTGATTGCCTGTGTGATCTTGCGCATATTTTTCCCTAAATAGTCAGTCTATTGAAACGTTTTATTATGAGATTTGTTGCAAAAACCATCTGACCATAACGCCAGCTGCCAGGGAATAAAAGGGTTATCTACGGCTTTTGTTAAGAAAGGGAGCAGGATCACATGCGATCAGACTATGTTAGTTGTATTTAATAACTTAATGGCTCTCTATCGTGTAAAAATATTCGGATATAAAAACTTCTATTTTCTCAGTAGGAAATATCGCTTATCAGAACCCATTCCTTTGTACGATTAGCCGAAAAAATACGTATACCCACTTATTGATGATTGAGCAGGCGGCTTTTCATCCGCCTGCCAACGACATTACATCACCGCAGCAAACGCCTTTGCCACACGTTGTACATTTGCCGTATTTAACCCGGCGACACACATGCGACCGCTGGCGATGAGATAGACACCAAATTCTTCACGTAGTCGGTCAACCTGAGCGGCACTTAAACCGGTATAACTGAACATACCGCGCTGATTAAGCAGATAATCGAAATTGCGTTCTGGCATTTCTGTGCTCAATACCTTCACCAGTTCCTGACGCATCGCCAGAATGCGAGTACGCATCTCTTCTACTTCCGCCAGCCAGCTGGCTTTCAATGCCTCGTCATTCAGCACCGCAGCCACCACCTGCGCACCAAAATTCGGCGGGCTGGAGTAGTTGCGGCGAACTGTTGCTTTCAATTGCCCCAGTACGCGGCCTGCGGCTTCGGCATCTTCACACAGCACAGAAAGTCCGCCGACGCGCTCGCCGTAAAGGGAGAAAATTTTCGAGAACGAATTGCTCACCAGAGCGGGTAATCCAGCGCTGGCAATGGCGCGAATGGCGTAGGCATCCTCTTCCATACCGGCACCAAATCCTTGATAGGCAATATCAAGAAATGGGATAAGCTCGCGGGCTTTGAGAATTTGAATCACCGCATCCCACTGGTCATTAGTGAGATCGGCACCCGTTGGGTTGTGGCAACATGGGTGCAGCAACACAATACTGCGGGCAGGTAATGTTTTTAGCGTCGCCAACAGGTCATTAAAGCGCACGCCGTTAGTCGCTTCGTCATACCAGGGGTAAGTACTCACTTCGAATCCAGCCCCGGCGAATATTGCTACGTGGTTTTCCCAGGTGGGATCGCTGACCCATACGCCTGATTCCGGGAAGTAACGCTTCAGGAAGTCAGCACCCACTTTCAATGCCCCTGAGCCGCCAAGGGTTTGAATGGTTGCTACGCGCTGTTGTTGCATTACCGGATGGTCCGCACCAAACAGCAGCGGCGTAATAGCATGGCGATAGCTGTTAAGCCCTTCCATCGGTAAATAAAGCGAAGCGCCATGAGGCTGCGCATTCAGGCGCGCTTCCGCATCCGCCACGGCTTTCAGTTGGGGAATAATTCCGTCTTCGTTGTAGTACAGACCGATACTTAAATTCACTTTGTCGCTGCGAGGGTCTTCTTTGAAACGCTCCATAAGCGTAAGAATCGGGTCGCCAGCGTAGGCGTCAACTTTTTGAAACACGCGATGGTTCTCCAGGTTTACGGGCAGGTGGTTAAAACACAATAAACCGGAAGGTGGGGAAGATCGAGAGGATGTTCAGGGGTGAACGACAATTAGCAACAAAAAGTGACCAATGACAAACGCACATTCGCCAGAGGCACGACCTTTATAACAGCATGAAATAATATCAATTTATTGAATTAGTAAGATTTTATTAGCCGGATAGGCATTCATACCACATCCGGCACAGATAATCAGATATTACAGAACGATTAATCCACGTATTTCATCGCGACCCTTGAAGTCAGGCGCGTGATAAGTTCGTAAGCGCTCACTTTCGTCATTTCAGCGATACGTTCTACGGGCAAACCTTCGCCCCATAAAATGACCGGGTCCCCGGCTTTATCCTGCGCCTGTGGACCTAAGTCGACGCAGATCATATCCATCGCGACTCGCCCGACAATCGGCACTTCGCGACCGTTCACCAGCACCGGCGTACCGGACGGCGCGGCGCGCGGATAACCATCGCCATAACCCATCGCGACTACGCCAAGACGGGTATTACGTTCGCTTACCCAGGTTCCACCATAACCGACAGGCTCTCCGGCTTTATGCTCACGCACAGCAATCAGGCTGGAGGTCAATGACATTACCGGCTGACAGCCAAAATCGGCACCGGTGGAGCGATCTTCCAGCGGCGAGACACCGTAAAGAATGATGCCCGGGCGCACCCAGTCAAAATGTGACTGTGGCCACAGCAGAATGCCCCCCGACGCGGCAATGGAACGTTGACCAAGTTTGCCTTCACAAAAGGTATTAAAGATATCGAGTTGTTTCTCGGTTGCACCGCATTTTGGCTCATCCGCGCGCGCAAAATGGCTGACAATATTCACCGGCTGACGAACGTTTTTGCACCGCGTCAGACGATGATAAAACGCCTCAGCCTGTTCCGGCCTTACACCCAGACGGTGCATACCAGTATCGAGTTTCATCCAGACGGTAACCGGCTCGTCCAGGCTAGCCTCTTCCAGCGCAGCAAGCTGTTCTTCGTTATGCACGGCGGTATGAAAATGCTGCGCAGAAATCGTCGGTAAATCTTTGGCATCAAAAAAGCCTTCGAGTAACAGTACAGGTTTGGTGATTCCCCCCGCACGCAGTCGCAGAGCTTCTTCGAGACGGGCTACGCCAAAGGCGTCAGCATCGGGGAGCGTTCGCGCGGTCTCAAGAAGACCGTGACCATAAGCGTTCGCTTTCACCACCGCAACCATTTTACTGGCAGGAGCCAGTTCACGAAGACGTTGCAGGTTGTGTCGCAGAGCGCGGCGGTTAATCACAACAGTTGCCGCTTGCATTTGTGTTCCTTGATAAGTGTTTGCTTTAATTACCTAATTCATAAAATAATTATTATTCGTCGTCGTACTGCGGCCCCGCATAGTTGTCGAAGCGCGACCATTGACCGTTAAAGGTCAGGCGTACCGTCCCGATTGGGCCGTTACGTTGTTTACCGATAATAATTTCCGCGATGCCTTTTAAATCACTGTTTTCGTGATACACCTCATCACGATAGATAAACATGATCAAGTCCGCATCCTGCTCGATGGAGCCGGATTCACGCAGGTCGGAGTTGACCGGGCGTTTGTCGGCACGTTGTTCCAGAGAACGGTTCAACTGGGACAGCGCCACCACCGGCACGTTCAGTTCTTTCGCCAGTGCTTTCAGCGAGCGGGAGATTTCTGCAATTTCCAGCGTACGGTTATCGGAAAGCGCCGGTACACGCATCAATTGCAAGTAGTCGATCATGATAAGCCCGATGCCGCCGTGTTCACGGGCAATGCGGCGGGCGCGAGAGCGCACTTCTGTGGGCGTCAGACCGGAGGAATCATCAATATAGATATTACGTTTTTCCAGCAAAATGCCCATCGTGCCGGAAATGCGCGCCCAGTCTTCATCATCCAGTTGCCCGGTACGAATTTTAGTCTGGTCAACGCGCGACAGCGACGCCAGAGAACGCATCATAATCTGTTCTGATGGCATCTCAAGAGAGAAGATAAGTACCGGTTTATCTTGCAACATCGCCGCGTTTTCGACGAGGTTCATCGCAAATGTCGTTTTACCCATCGACGGACGCGCTGCGACGATGATCAAATCCGACGGCTGCAAACCAGCGGTTTTTTTGTTGAGATCGTCATAACCGGTGTTTACCCCGGTAACGCCATCGTGTGGCTGCTGAAACAGCTGCTCAATACGCGCCACGGTTGCGTCGAGCACATCGGCGATGTTCTTCGGCCCTTCGTCTTTGTTTGCACGACTTTCGGCAATTTTAAAGACGCGGGATTCAGCCAGGTCCAACAGGTCTTCGCTGGTTCGCCCCTGCGGATCAAAACCGGCTTCGGCAATCTCATTCGCGACAGAGATCATTTCACGGACAACGGCACGTTCACGCACGATGTCCGCATAGGCACTGATGTTCGCCGCACTTGGCGTATTTTTTGACAACTCTGCCAGGTAAGCAAAACCACCAACGCTGTCGAGTTGTCCCTGACGTTCCAGCGATTCCGCAAGGGTAATCAGATCGATAGGACTACCGCTTTCCTGCAAACGCGCCATTTCGGTAAAGATATGACGGTGTGGTCGGGTGTAAAAATCGTCTGCCACCACACGCTCGGCTACATCGTCCCAGCGTTCGTTATCCAGCATTAAACCGCCCAACACCGACTGCTCCGCTTCGATCGAGTGCGGAGGCACTTTCAGCCCGGCAACTTGTGGATCGCGTTCGCGGGGTTCAGCCTGCTGTTTGTTGAAGGGTTTATTTCCTGCCATAGTGAATGGAGTTACCGAGATAAAGAATGGGTCGAAACTTTACCATATGAAGCAGACCCTGACGATACGTTCTGGAGGACACATGGCAACACGAATTGAATTTCACAAGCACGGTGGCCCGGAAGTACTTCAAGCCGTAGAGTTCACTCCTGCCGATCCGGCGGAGAATGAAATCCAGGTCGAAAATAAAGCCATCGGCATCAATTTTATCGACACGTATATCCGCAGCGGCCTTTATCCGCCGCCATCGCTACCCAGCGGATTAGGTACCGAAGCGGCAGGCATCGTGAGTAAAGTCGGCAGTGGTGTAAAGCATATTAAGGCAGGCGATCGCGTAGTCTATGCACAGTCGGCATTAGGCGCTTACAGCTCTGTGCATAACGTCAATGCCGATAAAGCGGCGATTCTGCCCGCGGCAATTTCTTTTGAGCAAGCGGCGGCATCATTCCTGAAAGGCTTAACGGTTTATTATCTGCTGCGCAAAACCTATGAAATTAAACCCGACGAACAGTTCCTGTTCCACGCTGCTGCTGGCGGCGTTGGCTTGATTGCCTGCCAGTGGGCAAAAGCCCTGGGCGCGAAGCTCATCGGTACCGTGGGAAGCGCGCAAAAAGCGCAGAGTGCGCTAAAAGCGGGGGCGTGGCAGGTGATTAACTATCGCGAAGAAAACCTGGTCGAGCGGTTAAAAGAGATCACCGGCGGTAAGAAAGTGCGCGTGGTGTACGATTCCGTCGGCAGAGACACCTGGGAACGGTCGCTGGATTGCCTGCAACGTCGCGGCTTAATGGTGAGTTTTGGCAACTCATCAGGCGCGGTTACCGGTGTGAACTTAGGCATTCTCAATCAGAAAGGCTCGCTGTATGTGACACGCCCTTCCCTGCAAGGCTATATCACCACGCGGGAGGAATTAACCGAGGCCAGTAATGAACTATTCTCTTTGATTGCCAGCGGTGTGATTAAGGTCGATGTCGCCGAACAACAGAAATATCCGCTGAAGGATGCGCAGCGTGCGCATGAGATTCTGGAAAGCCGGGCGACGCAAGGTTCCAGCCTGTTGATTCCATAAAAGAAATAGGGCTTCCACCTGGGAAGCCCTTTCTTTTTATAGTTCGGCTGTATGTAGGGTACAGCACGATGAATCTGTTAGAGGCGCAATAGTGACAGATTTGATTATCAATTCCTATTTTGTTCTAAGGATAAAACCTTAGGTTGTGATCGTCCGCACAATCCCTTAGTAACGCCAACGGTCATAGCGCTGATATTTCGGCACTTTTGGTGCTTTAATCGCCTTAATAACCCACACCACCGCAATCGCCAATAACAGCCACGGCAGCAACTTAATCATCAATGCCAGCATACCGCCGAGGAACATAATGGCCGTCGCCACAACCAGCGCAGCGATAATACCCAGCAACGAAACGCCGGTGACCATCAGCATGACAAAAAAGCCAATCACAAAAAGTAGTTCCAGCATGATGCTCTCCCAAATATGAAATCTCTTGCTGGCATTACAAGAATCATGCCAAAAATAATCTATTGATTTAACTGCAAAACGCCCCGCGACGGTGCGCAGGGCGTGGTGAATTTGACTACTTTTTGGTGAAAAGTTAACGCTTATCTGCCACCAGTTTGAGCGCGTGTTCCAGCACGTTAATGTCAGCACCCGCTTTATGGGCATTTTCACTTAAATAACGCCGCCACTGCCGCGCGCCAGGAATACCCTGGAACAAGCCCAGCATATGCCGGGTAATATGGCCGAGATACGTCCCCTGGCTGAGTTCACGCTCAATGTACGGATACATGGCACGCACCACCGCCACCGGATCGGCATCGGTATCCGAAGAACCAAAGATCTCTCGGTCTACCGCCGCCAGAATGCCTGGATTCTGATACGCTTCGCGCCCGACCATCACGCCATCCATATGTTGCAAATGTGCTTTAGCCTCTTCCAGCGACTTGATGCCACCGTTAATCGACATCGTCAGATGCGGAAAGTCACGCTTCAGTTGATAAACGCGCGGATAATCGAGCGGCGGGATTTCACGGTTTTCTTTCGGGCTTAACCCAGAAAGCCAGGCTTTACGTGCGTGGATGATGAACATCTCACACTCGCCTTTGCCGGAAACGGTGTTGATGAAATCGCAGAGAAATTCATAGCTGTCCTGGTCATCGATGCCAATACGCGTTTTCACCGTCACCGGAATCGATACGACATCGCGCATCGCTTTCACGCAGTCGGCAACCAGCTGCGCATTGCCCATCAGGCACGCACCAAACATGCCGTTCTGTACCCGGTCAGACGGGCAGCCGACATTCAGGTTGATCTCATCATATCCGCGCGTTTCTGCCAGCTTCGCACACTGCGCCAGCGCCGCCGGATCGCTACCGCCCAGTTGCAACGCTACCGGATGTTCTTCTTCACTGTACGCCAGGTAATCACCTTTACCGTGAATAATCGCCCCTGTGGTCACCATTTCTGTATACAGCAACGTATTGCGGGAAAGCAGACGCAGGAAATAACGGCAGTGCCTGTCCGTCCAGTCGAGCATTGGTGCAACGCTAAACCGACCACTCCAGTGAACGTCAGTTTTTTCAGGCATTGCGCTGGTTTGGTTGATTTTTTGCATTTCAGAATTACCGTGCATTTTCAAAAGTAGAGATTATTTTAACGATATATCATGGAGTTATGTTATTCAGCATCACTGTTCAGGAGGCTCAATAGCGGGGTACTATACCATAACAACAGGAAGCGCCTGGCTCTTTGAAAAAGAAAAATGAGATCCCTTCAAAGCGTGACGCTCTCGCGAATTGAAGAAATAATCTTATTAGATGTTAGCGTTGTGAAAAGCAATGATAAGCAATTCAGTTTCGACGATAAATAAAAAATCATACATAAAAGCGTGTTGAACTATCTCGCGGCGAATGGCAATGATAGATAAAAAAGAACCCAAGCAATGTTGGGTTCTTTTATGTAAAAAATTCCATACTACAGAGAAAATTCACATTTTATTTTTTTAACACAATACCGAATAGGTCATAAATGAACTTAATAATATCTTCGTTAATGAGATCGTTGTCATTTATATCTTTGTCATTCATATCTTTGCCAATTACAATGGGTCCCGTTGAGTCTGGGTCAAATGATTGAACGAATTTAATTAACGTCTCACCTGCAGCCTGCATTTTTGTAATGTCTGTGATGTCTTTATTGTCTTCTTCAGCCTTCTTTTTCCTCTCATTCAGAATTAAATTAAAATCCAGTTCATTTTTATCTACTAATTCTTTCATATCCCTCAGGCTTTTTTTCATCACTTGACGAGATAATATTTTTATCTTACTTGTTATGTGGTTTTCACAATAATCATTAACTCTTTGTGCTGTTGCTATGGTATCAGCTGATGCACTACCATATGAGAATGAAAGTAAAAGGGAAGCCAAGGGTTTTAAGCGAGCATCGTTCTTTGCTTTATATGCATTTTCCAAATTTAAAAAACCTTCGCTTACAGTTTTTAGATGTAATGACGCTACAGGTACTTTACCATAGGGTTTATCATAAAATAGCTGAATTGCGGAGGGAAGGTCATTCTGATTTATTACATCGAAAGTACACCTGTCTATTAGAGTTGCATCGCTATTTTCCATTGGATTACAAACAAAATCCATCGCATAATGAAAAATCGCCCGTTCTACAAATGCAGAAATATAGTCACGATCACCTAATTGCTCATTAGTGCACTCTACAATACACTCGTCAACCCAATCTTTGAGAGCATTTATTCGTCCAATTAAGGAAACATTCTTTTCACTTGCAGTCCATAAATTATGGGTAATCCTCTGAATAAACAAATCTATTTTTGCAATAATCGCAGCGCGATTACTCATCGTTGCATAATCAACCGATTTATTATACATATCCTTAAGTTTTTCCGAGCTTACATTTTTATTATCGTATTGATTTGAGTTGAGGCTTTTATTAAAGTAATCTCTTGAACTTCCTATTATACTTGACATAATTTATCCACCTTTTTACCGAGCTGTATCATTCTTATAATTCATTTGACAAAAAGTCACTATCAAAAACCGCTCATAATTTCTGATCTGTAGGCATACTTTCAAACGCATTTAAATAAATAGCGAGTTAACTTCAAGCAATGTATTTAAAAATGGAGTAATAATTATTGTCATGTTGATAATGGTGTCACCTGGCTATACAACACCTTACCTATGAAACAGAAAATCAACATTACAACAACAATAAGGGTTCTCGGTGTTTTTCCTGGAACATGGTAAAGTAAGGACATTCTTAACCCACACCTTGAGGTGCCCGATGGAAAAGACCACAACGCAGGAATTATTAGCGCAGGCTGAAAAACTCTGTGCGCAGCGTAATGTGCGCCTGACCCCGCAGCGCCTTGAAGTGTTACGCCTGATGAGTCTGCAGGATGGCGCTATCAGCGCTTATGATCTGCTTGATTTGTTGCGCGAAGCTGAACCGCAAGCCAAGCCGCCAACGGTTTACCGCGCGCTAGACTTTCTCCTTGAGCAAGGGTTTGTGCATAAAGTTGAGTCCACCAACAGCTATGTGCTCTGTCATCTGTTCGACCAGCCAACGCATACTTCAGCTATGTTTATTTGCGATCGCTGCGGTGCGGTGAAAGAAGAGTGTGCGGAAGGTGTGGAGGACATCATGCATACGCTGGCGGCAAAAATGGGTTTTGCCCTGCGGCATAATGTGATTGAAGCACATGGATTATGTTCAGCATGTGTAGAAATAGAAGCGTGTCGTCATCCTGAACAGTGCCACCATGACCACTCTATTCAGGTGAAAAAGAAATCTCGCTAACAGGGCGTACATCCTTGTACACGTCGGGCAGAAGGGATTAATTACCAGCGATATTCATTGCGGGTTTCCCAATCCACGACCTCTTTTTCTGCCTGATCTTTCTGATAACCATAACGTTCCTGGATTTTACCGACCAGTTGATCACGTTTACCTTCAATGACCGTCATATCATCATCGGTCAGTTTGCCCCATTGCTCTTTCACTTTACCTTTAAACTGTTTCCAGTTACCGCCGGCTTCATCTTTATTCATAATCAAGACCTCATCGTTAGGTTGTGAATGAGAGTACGCTCACTTTTCTTCTGAACGTGAGATTAAGTGTAGTCAGGAATTTTACCCAGGATTATTTATTCAGAATTTTTAACCGTCACGTTGCTGCAAACCAGGTACCGTTGCGCCAGTGACGCTGCCAGATAGCTGCCAGAGAAAGCCCGCGCAGCGCCAGAAAGACAGTTAACGCCAACCACAAACCATGATTGCCCAGCCACGGCAGCGTAAGGAGCGTCAGGGCAAAACCTGCTGCTGCTACCGCCATACTGTTACGCATTTCAGCCGCACGCGTTGCGCCTATAAACATGCCGTCCAGTAGATAACACCAGACACCGACCAATGGCAAAATCACCTGCCAGATAAGATAGCGGTCGGCCAGCTGTTGAATCTGGGTTAACGACGTCAACAACGCAATGATGTGTTCCCCTGCCAGTAAATAAATCACCGAAAACAGCAGTGCAACGATCCCCGACTGGCGGCACGCTGCGCGCCAGACCTCCAATAGCTGGCTCCCGTCGCGCGCACCGTACGCCTGACCTGAATGCGCTTCAACCGCGTAGGCAAAACCATCAAGCGCATAGGCGGTAAAGGTGAGTAGAGTCATCAGAACCGCGTTTACCGCGATGATGTCACTTCCAAGTCGTGCGCCAAGTACGGTGATCGCACCAAAACAGAGTTGCAGCAACAGCGAGCGCAGCATGATATCGCGGTTAAGCGCCAGCAAACGACGGAAATTACCTCGCCAGGCTTTTTTCAGCATTTCGCCGGAGATACCGCGTGTTTTGATGATTTTACGCACTAGTAGCAGACCAATCAGCAATGTTGCATATTCCGCAATAACCGTCGCCAGCGCAGCGCCCTGCACGTTCATATGCAGCCCCATCACCAGCCAGACATCCAGCACTATGTTGAGAATATTGCCGACTACTAACAAAATTACTGGCGCACGGGCATATTGCACGCCGAGTAGCCAGCCAAGTAACACCAGATTCGCCAGCGACGCCGGTGCGCTTAACCAGCGGATTTCAAGAAAGCGCCGCGCCTGTTCCAGCACTGCTTCGCTACCGCCAACAATATGCAGCGCCAGATCGATAATCGGCGTACGCAGTAGCGCAATTAACGCCCCAGCCCCCAGAGCCAACAGCAACGGCTGTACCAGCGCACGGGCTAATGCCTGGGGATTTTGGGCACCATAAGCCTGCGCAGTAAGCCCGGTGGTGCTCATGCGCAAAAACAGCAACAGCATAAAGAGAAAGCTGGTCGCCGTTGCACCAACCGCCACACCGCCCAGATAAACCGGACTATCAAGATGACCAATAACCGCCGTATCGACCAGCCCAAGCAACGGGACGGTGATATTGGAGAAAATCATGGGTAAGGCGAGATGCCAGAGTGCTTTATCAGATGAAGTGAGGAATGCCATGCAGACAAGCCTGATGAAGAGAGATGAAAAACAAACCGCGACGCCAGGCGGCATCGCGGTCTCAGAGATATGTCACAGCCAGTCGCCGTTGCGAATAACCCCAACCGCCAGCCCTTCAATCGTGAAGCTTTGCTGACGAAGGTCAACGACAATCGGTTTAAACTCACTGTTTTCTGGCAACAGTTCGACTTTATTGCCCTGTTTTTTCAGACGCTTAACGGTAACTTCGTCATCAATACGAGCGACGACGACCTGACCATTACGTACGTCCTGAGTTTTATGCACAGCCAGCAAGTCGCCATCCATAATGCCGATATCTTTCATCGACATCCCGCTGACGCGCAGCAGGAAATCCGCATTCGGCTTGAACAAGGAAGGATCAACCTGATAATGACCTTCAATGTGCTGCTGCGCCAGAAGCGGTTCACCGGCAGCCACACGACCTACCAGTGGCAACCCCTCTTCCTCTTCCTGTAACAGACGAATCCCGCGTGATGCGCCGGAAACAATTTCAATAACGCCTTTGCGTGCCAGCGCTTTCAGATGTTCTTCAGCCGCGTTTGGGGAACGGAACCCCAAACGCTGCGCGATTTCCGCACGCGTCGGCGGCATACCTGTCTGGCTGATGTGATCACGGATGAGATCAAACACCTCTTGCTGCCTGGCCGTTAACGCTTTCATTCCGCCCCCTGGGTGTATATACAGTTATGCTGTGAGTATATACAGCAAAAGGCGATTTTGGAACCATAAACTGCACAATAAACCAGAGATTTATCGAATTCTGGAAGGGTTATCCAAAATGCGACCATAACAGGATGCACCAGGTAATCACGGCGACGATAATCGCGATCAGTACCGCAGCGGACCCCATATCTTTAGCGCGTCCGGAAAGCTCATGGTATTCAGAGCCAATTCGGTCAACCACGGCTTCAATGGCACTATTGAGAATTTCCACAATCATCACCAGCATGACGGAGCTGATAAGCAGCACGCGAGTAATCGCGTCCACATCCAGCCAGCAGGCGATGACCACCGCCAACAATACCGCTACGCCTTCCTGACGGAATGCCGCTTCGTTGATCCATGCCGCGCGTAACCCCTTCCAGGAATAGCCAGCAGCTTTGATAATTCGAGTGAATCCAGTGGTATTATTGGCCATTGAAAGAACCTTTTTACATTATGAGCGTCAATATCAGTGTACCGTTAAATCCGATGATTCGGGTTTGCGTAACGCCGCGCGAAACATGAGCGGATACCACAGAATTTCCCATGAGTTTCTGCTATCCTTGCCGCGCATTTGCATTATTAACCAGAGGCTTTACATCGTTTATGTCCGGCTGGCCACGAATTTACTACAAATTACTGAATTTACCATTAAGCATCCTGGTAAAAAGCAAGTCTATTCCGGCAGATCCTGCCCCGGAACTGGGACTGGATACCTCTCGTCCAATTATGTACGTTTTACCGTACAACTCGAAAGCAGATTTGCTGACGTTGCGCGCCCAGTGTCTGGCACATGACCTGCCTGACCCCTTAGAGCCGCTGGAGATTGACGGCACGCTACTGCCGCGCTATGTGTTCATTCACGGCGGGCCGCGTGTTTTCACCTATTACACACCGAAAGAAGAGTCCATTAAGCTGTTCCACGACTATCTTGATTTGCATCGTAGCAATCCAAATCTGGATGTGCAGATGGTGCCAGTATCGGTGATGTTCGGTCGCGCGCCTGGGCGGGAAAAAGGTGAAGTGAACCCACCGCTGCGTATGCTAAATGGCGTGCAGAAATTTTTCGCCGTACTGTGGCTCGGTCGCGACAGTTTTGTGCGTTTCTCACCGTCAGTTTCTCTGCGCCGCATGGCCGATGAACACGGCACGGATAAAACTATCGCGCAGAAACTGGCGCGCGTGGCACGTATGCACTTTGCTCGTCAGCGTCTGGCTGCCGTAGGTCCACGTCTTCCTGCCCGTCAGGATCTGTTTAATAAGCTGCTCGCCTCCCGCGCCATTGCCAAAGCGGTAGAAGATGAAGCGCGCAGCAAAAAAATCTCCCATGAAAAAGCGCAGCAGAACGCCATTGCACTGATGGAAGAGATTGCGGCGAATTTCTCTTACGAGATGATTCGCCTGACTGACCGTATTCTGGGCTTCACCTGGAACCGACTTTATCAGGGCATTAACGTCCATAACGCTGAGCGCGTTCGCCAGCTGGCTCATGACGGTCATGAGCTGGTATATGTGCCTTGCCACCGCAGTCACATGGACTACCTGCTGCTTTCTTACGTGCTCTATCACCAGGGGCTGGTGCCACCGCATATCGCCGCCGGGATCAACCTGAACTTCTGGCCTGCCGGGCCGATTTTCCGCCGTCTGGGTGCGTTCTTCATTCGCCGTACTTTTAAAGGCAATAAACTCTACTCCACCGTTTTCCGTGAGTATCTCGGCGAACTGTTCAGCCGTGGTTATTCCGTCGAGTACTTTGTAGAAGGCGGTCGTTCCCGTACGGGGCGTTTGCTTGACCCGAAAACCGGTACACTGTCGATGACCATTCAGGCGATGCTGCGTGGCGGTACGCGTCCGATTACGTTGATTCCGATCTATATCGGGTATGAGCATGTCATGGAAGTGGGTACTTACGCCAAAGAACTGCGCGGTGCGACGAAAGAGAAAGAGAGTTTGCCGCAGATGCTGCGCGGGTTAAGCAAGCTACGTAATCTCGGTCAGGGTTACGTCAACTTCGGTGAACCAATGCCGTTGATGACCTACCTTAACCAGCATGTACCTGACTGGCGTGAATCTATCGATCCCATCGAAGCGGTGCGTCCGGCCTGGTTAACGCCGACGGTCAATAATATTGCTGCCGATCTGATGGTACGCATTAACAACGCAGGCGCGGCAAACGCCATGAACCTGTGCTGTACTGCGCTTCTGGCGTCACGTCAGCGCTCACTCACCCGCGAGCAGTTAACCGAGCAACTCAACTGCTACCTGGATCTGATGCGCAATGTACCTTACTCCACGGACTCTACTGTTCCTTCAGCCAGCGCCAGCGAGCTTATCGATCACGCGCTGCAAATGAACAAGTTTGAAGTCGAGAAAGACACTATCGGCGACATCATCATTCTGCCGCGCGAACAAGCAGTGTTGATGACCTACTATCGCAATAACATTGCGCATATGTTGGTGCTGCCTTCGTTGATGGCGGCAATTGTCACCCAGCATCGCCACATCTCCCGTGACGTATTGATGGAGCACGTCAATGTGCTTTACCCCATGCTGAAAGCGGAGCTGTTCCTGCGTTGGGATCGCGACGAGTTGCCGGGCGTTATTGATGCGCTGGCAAATGAGATGCAGCGCCAGGGACTGATTACCCTGCAAGATAATGAATTGCATATCAACCCGGCGCATTCTCGCACGCTACAGCTGCTGGCCGCAGGCGCGCGCGAAACGCTGCAACGTTATGCCATCACCTTCTGGCTGTTGAGCGCCAACCCGTCGATCAACCGCGGTACGCTGGAGAAAGAGAGCCGCACCGTCGCGCAACGTCTCTCCGTGCTGCACGGTATCAATGCGCCGGAGTTCTTCGACAAGGCGGTGTTCAGTTCTCTGGTGCTGACACTGCGTGATGAAGGGTATATCAGCGATAGCGGCGACGCCGAACCGGCAGAAACGATGAAGGTGTATCAGTTGTTGGCGGAGTTGATTACATCAGACGTGCGTTTGACGATTGAGAGTGCGACGCAGGGCGAAGGGTAATCAGTGAGAATTGCCGGATGCGGCGCAAACGCCTTATTCGGCCTACCATGATCTGCAAATTCAATAAATTGCGATATGTTGTGTAGGCCTGAGAAGCGCAGCGCATCAGCCAGCCCAGAAGAAAGCCGGATGATCATCCGGCTTTTTTACATCATCAGAAATGCCAGTAACTCATTGCCAGCCCTAAAAACAGCACCAGGCCAACATAGTTATTATTCATAAATGCCTTAAAGCAGGCTTCTCGCTCACGGTTGGCAATCAGTTTTTGTTGATAAACAAACAGCGCGCCAGCCACCAGAATTGACCAGTAATATCCCCAGCCTAAGCCATTTAACTCACCGATGATCGCCATCAGCGCCAGTACGCCAATCTGCAAAATACCAATAATCAATTTATCGTATTGGCCGAACAGGATTGCGGTGGATTTAATGCCAATCTTCACATCATCATCGCGGTCAACCATCGCATACTGCGTGTCGTAAGCCACCGCCCAGAGAATATTGGCGAGGAACATTAACCAGCAACTCAACGGCACCGACTCACTCACAGCGGCAAAAGCCATTGGAATCGACCAGCCAAACGCCGCCCCCAGCACCACTTGCGGTAGATGGGTATACCGCTTCATAAACGGGTACACCCACGCCAGCGCCAGCGCGGCAATCGACAACAGAATGGTCATCGTATTTAGCGTCAGCACCAGTAAAAACGAAATCAGTACCAGCACGACAAACAGCGCGCGCGCCTCTTTCTCTGTTACCGCGCCGCTGGGAAGTGGTCGGTTCGCCGTGCGCTTAACATGACCATCGAACTTGCGGTCAGCATAATCATTCACAACACATCCGGCAGCGCGCATCAGCCAGACACCCGCGACAAACACCGCCAGGATCCAGAGCTGGGGAACGCCCGGTGTCGCCACCCACAACGCCCATAATGTTGGCCAGAGCAGCAGTAACGCGCCAATTGGCTTATCCGTACGCATTAAGCGATGAAACGCCAGCAGCTTATTCTGCGTCAGACTCCACTCCATATTTTTTTCCTCTTAGTACAACGGTGACGCCGGTAAAAACAGTTCGGTTAGCAACAGCGGTTTACCGCTTAATCGCAGGCGGGAACGTCGCCCCCACAGTCCGGCATCACGGCCTATCTCAATAAAGTCCCGGGTTAATGTCGATGATGTGAACAGATAGCGCCCTAACGGCGTTTTACCCAATTTTTGTAACGCCAGCTCCGGCCCGCTTAACGTTGACTCAGGAACGACGGTACGACCGGCAAGCCACGGTTCACCATCGGCACATAACAAAATTTCACGTAACCAGTAACGGGACTCTTTCGGCAACAATGGCAGTTCTTCGTGGATTTCATTCTGCCCGACAAACCCTTCGCGGATCATCGTCACGCTCACTGTTTTTCCCTGCTGCTCAAAACGTTTCGTCATGGAATCTTCCAGCAACAACCAGTCGAGCAGTTGCGGATCCAGGGAAGGGATCTCTGTAAAATAGCGCAGCGCACGCAGTTGCGTTAACGCGGGGTGTGACATGCCGAACTCTCCGTTACATAACGTAAAGGCATTGTATCGCAGAAAAGTGTTTACGGGAGATGTATAGCAAATTAAGTGATCTAATGCGCAACAAAAACGCAACAATCGCATGAAGTGATAAAACGCTGTTGAACCTTACGCTTGCCGATGCCCGTGCTGGCAAGAGCAACCATAGGGGCATCACCGCCCGGGATGCCAGGAATGGTGATGTTTTCCTTTACTTAACACCTTTATTCTTTTTATGGATAGCTCGCCAACTTGCAGTAAAAATTGGGAAAAGCGCATGTTCATCATGAGATGTGGAGCCGAAAAGTGTTTCCGGAGTAATATTAACAGGCAGCATTTCATGTCTGGATTTAAAGATATAGGGGGATTTCCAATGGGTATCTTTTGTAGGATTCAACATATCATGTAAGCGCTGGGAGCTTACCACCATAACTGGCCCATCATCGACAGAGGAAAACAGGATAAAGATATTGTCGTTTTGTGTTAATTGCTTGGCGTTAAATGTTCTTAAATAATCGTCAACTTCTTTAAATACAGGTGATATATTATCACTGCGTATCCACTCTTTATAAAGATACCAGGCATTTTCTCTGATAATCTCATCCGATGATCGTAGAGCCTGATCGATAAGTTGGATAAAAAAATTATTATTTTGATCAATCAACCATTTATTCACACGAAATCTATTAATGAAAGTATTCATCTGTGTGACATCAAATTTCACCTTACTAAAACGATGTTGACGCATAAAAATATCGAACTTATCATCTTCATCATGATATAAATAGCTACGTATAATTGGATTGCTCACATAAGGATAATGACTAAATGTGTTTTTCATATTCTCAATAAAGTTTTTATTAACAATATTAAGAATTTTTAATTGTATCACCAGTTTGACTGCCAGAACGGATTTTAATTTCACTGCATTATCAGGCAACGTATTAATCATTTGGATAATGCCATTGATATAACCATCAAGATCTTCATTACCAAATATATCTGAGTAATCAATCGTTAATGCCAATTTCTCTGTAATGCAGTCTTTAAAATTCCCTGTCGACATTCGCACATGATCAAACATAACAGCTGTCAGATTCGATTTAATAAATGATATTTCTTTGGTAGAAAGAAATTCTGCTCTGGTGAAGTGCGAAGCATAAAGATAACAATTATCGAAGTTTGAATTTTTAATCTGACATTCGCGAAAATTACTATGACCAAGTTGACTCTGCGAGAAGTCAACGGTATCAAGAATATTTTGGCTAAAATCAACACATTCGCCACTCGTTTTGAGAAAAATCACATTGTGTAAACGTCGACATTTAAATATGACATTATTAACTGTTGCCTTAGTAAAATTGCAATTCTCAATTTCTTTACATTCGAAAGTTGCATGTTGTAGATTTGACGATAAAAAAGATACCTCCGAAATAACGTCACCTTTAAAATGGCAACTTGTTAAATCCAAATCAGACAGGTCGATATACCCCTGCGCATCTTTATCCATCAGAAAATCACAAGCACATTCTATTTTTTCATTTCTATAAAATTTTACGCTTATAATATCATTACTGATTGAGACTTCACGAAACATATTTATTGAATGCTTTTTTTCGTTCCGTTGTTTTATATTTAAAAATATATTGCTGATATAAATAAAATTTTCTCGATTTAACCCTGGTACCCCATTGAAATTACGTAGTAAATCAAGATCTAATTTATTATTTCCTTGCACCACATCATGTTTCATCAAAGAGTTATTGCCGCCAGAATTTGTGATATGACCTATCATAAAACCTCTGTATTACAGAAATAAAATAACCTGGAAAAGTAGCCTGAGCGTCCAGACACTACCGGGGATAGGAAAAGAATCTCTGATATGGCATTGAGATAATGCACATTCTTAGTGAAGAAGAAGCGAAGTACTATAAAAAATCGCTCATATCCCAGGAAATAAGCATAAAAAAAGGTGCGCCAGGAGACGCACCAGTTGTTGCAAAATCAGCACTGTGGGGCGTAATTACCCCTTGCCTTTTACACTGCTGATAAAGGTGGAACGGGCAGATGTCGACCCCAGGCGTTCAGCTTCATCAAGCAGTTTTAACGCCTTATCAACATCACCTTTCGCGACAGCGTTTTTGATCGCGGTATTAAAATAACTTTCCGTGTCGTTGAGCATCGGCTCGCTTTTCTTCACCGGTGCCGGAGCGGGTGCAGCCACAGCTGGTGCCGCCGTGTTGCCTACCGTAACCGGAGCTGGAGCGGAAGAACCAAATAGAGGCCCCACCAACACGCTGGAACTGGAGTTCGTTTTCACTTTCAGTTTCAGTAAGCCATCGGTGGTATGACGAGCAACCGGATCGGGAATATCCGGGATCGAGTTACCGACGCCTTTGGCATAGGCTTTTGCCGGGTCGAACAGTTGGGTCGTCTGCTGGAGATCTTTTTCCGTGGTAAAGACCAGTACATAAAGTTTCTGCTGCCCCAACGCCGGTGTCAGGCGCATAACGCCTTCCAGACGGTCTGCGCTCATCACGCCAGGTTCCTGGTAGGTGAAATAACTGCTGGGGAAAAAGGCTGATGGGGTCATGTTCTGATCAAGAATCAGCACGTTGGGCGCAAATACGCTAGTTTGTTTGTTCACTTCGCTGGTCAGCGTTAGGGTCAGTTCGCCAATGTTTGCCGGGACGCTGTACGCAGCAACCGGACCACTGATGCCGGGAACGTTCAGTTGTTGGCCACCGGTCGCCAGTTGGGTGGTCTGGGTTTTCGATTGATCGACCGGTGTCCAGGTGAGTTGTTGCAGCGCGGCAGATGGAATGGCTGGCGCGTCGCTGGTGTTTTGCGGTACGTAGTTAACATCGGCAAGGCTGATTCCAGGCGCGCTTGCCAGCAACCCTGCTGATAAACAGAGGGCGATGAGACTTTTATTCATTTTCATTGTTTTCACCTCAAAATCTGGAGTTCAGCGGTAGCCAGGCAATAGCGCGCCAAACCCGATAATCAGAGGGGCTTTCGCCCCTTTCAGATAATGACAACCTGTTTTTATGCCGGATGCGGCGTAAACGCCTTATCCGGCCTACATTTGACAGCCGTTGTAGGCCTGATAAGACGCGCAAGCGTCGCATCAGGCGCTGATTGCCGGAAGCGGCGCGAACGCCTTATCCGGCCCAGGTTTTGCTATTACCACCAGATTTCCATCTGAGCACCGAAGGTCCACTCGTCGCTGTCGCCACGTCCGAAGCTGCCGCCGTTGAAATCAGCTGGAACAGCTTTGCCGTAGTATGGGTTGGTTGAAGAGCTACCGTTGTAGTCATAACCCCATTTCTCATCCCACTTGGCGTAGGTTGCGAAGACACGAATAGCCGGGCGTGACCAGATGCTGTCGCCAGCTTGCCATTGTTGTGCGAGGGTAATTTTGTACTGATTGTTCTTGTCACCAGTGCGCTGGGATTCGACGTTGTCGTAGCCGATTTCCATCACGGTGCTCATGATTGGCGTCCACTTGTACATCGGGCGAATACCGACGGTCCACCATTTGGTGCCGTTGTCGTTATCCCAGTTGATATCCTGGTACATACCCACGTACATCATGTCCCAGTTGTCGCCCATGGAGATCGCACCATGGTCGAGGATACGCAGCATGTGACCGTTGTTATTGATATTGTAGGCAAATTTTTCGTTATCAAACGCAACGCCAGAACCCTGCGACAGACCTTTACCCTGTGAGGTCATCGAGTCAGTAGCGTACTGAACAACAAACTTGTTAAAGCCCTTCAGGACACTCTGAGTATGTTCTGCAGTGAATAACCAGCCATCTTTCGATGCACCATCAACCAGACGATAGTTATCACGCAGATTGGCACGACCGTAGTCGACACCCAGCTCTAACGTGCCGCCCGGGTTGATTTCCATCTGCGCTAAACGTACGTCGAATACATCGTTCGCGGTTTCGTTGGTATAGTCATAAATATTATTGCTGGCGAAAGAGGAAGAACCACCAGCTTCAGAGGAACGGGTTGCTGCCAGAGAGAGTTTACCAAACCCAACATCGATGTTTTCCAGACCGGCACCAGGACCAGAAATATCCCAGTAGTAGAAGTCGATCATATGAACGTCATGACGTTGGTAGAAACGCTTACCTGCCCAGATGGTGGAGCCTGGCAGCCATTCAATCAGGTTTTTACCCTGCACGTTTGCTTCACGGAAGGCTGGATCGGTAGCTTCCCAGTCATTTTGTTGTGCGACGGAATAGGCCACGTTAGTGTCGAAATAAAAGCTCTTATCGCCCTCTTTCCACACTTCCTGACCCAATTTTAATTCAGCATAAGTTTCACATTCGTTGCCAAGACGGTATTTACTTTGAGCACCGGTAGTCTGGAAACACTGTTGTTCGCCGCCGCTACCTGTCCAGCCAATACCGGAACGTGCATAGCCGTGGAAATCAACAGCCATTGCCTGAGCAGACATTACGCCCGCTGCGACGGCAACCGCCAG
Source organism: Escherichia sp. 94.0001 (assembly GCF_013369155.2). Lineage (NCBI taxonomy): Bacteria > Pseudomonadati > Pseudomonadota > Gammaproteobacteria > Enterobacterales > Enterobacteriaceae > Escherichia > Escherichia sp. 94.0001. The sequence goes on from NZ_JABWMS020000021.1 coordinate 34,485, forward strand.
AGGAAGTTTGCGCAGAGTAATCATCATTCTATCTCCTGAGTCATTGCTTTTCTTTTTTCACATCACCTGTGACAGGCTTTGTGTGTTTTGTGGGGTGCTTAAACGCCCGGCTCCTTATGCAGTCGACGACATGCAGTGCCATCCTCACGGAACAGATGGCAACGCTCTGGCGGCAGGCCGATAGCGAATGTGGCACCTTCTTCTACCAACACCACGTCGTTCTGGCGGTACACCAGGTTTTGACGAATGGAAGGGATCTGGATATGGATTTGAGTTTCGTTGCCGAGCTGCTCGACGACCTGAACTTCACCCTCAAGGATGACGTCAGCGATATCACTCGGCAGTAGATGTTCCGGGCGAATCCCCAGCGACATATTGGCTCCAACCTGGACATCACGGCTTTCAACCGGCAGCCAAACTTGCTGACGATTCGGCATCGGCAGTTCCACCTGCACTTGATCGATTGCGGTGGCGGTCACTTTTACCGGCAGGAAGTTCATCTTTGGCGAACCGATGAATCCGGCGACAAAGCGGTCTGCCGGATAGTGGTACAGCTCCAGCGGTTTCCCAACCTGCGCCACGCGACCGGCGTCCAGCACCACGATTTTGTCGGCCAGCGTCATCGCTTCGACCTGATCGTGGGTGACGTAAATCATTGTGCGGCCCAGGCGTTTATGCAGGCGGGAGATTTCGATACGCATTTGCACACGCAGTGCAGCATCGAGATTGGAGAGCGGTTCATCGAGCAAAAATACGCTTGGCTCGGCCACCAGCGTACGGCCAATCGCCACACGCTGACGCTGACCACCGGAGAGCGCTTTCGGTTTGCGATCCAGCAAATGCGCCAGTTGCAGCACTTCCGCCACCTGGTTGACGCGTTGGTTAATCACCTCTTTTTTTGCGCCTGCCAGTTTCAGGCCAAATGACATGTTTTCTGCTACTGACAGGTGGGGATAGAGCGCGTAAGACTGGAACACCATACCAACGCCGCGTTCTGCTGGCGGTGTGTCATTCATCCGTTTCTCACCGATGAACAGGTCGCCGCTGGTGATCGTCTCAAGCCCGGCAATCATGCGTAGTAAAGTCGATTTACCGCAGCCAGACGGTCCGACAAACACCACGAATTCACCTTCATGGATATCGAGATTGATATCTTTCGATACCACGACCTCGCCCCAGGCTTTCGTTACATTTTGCAGCTGTACGCTCGCCATGCCCTTCTCCCTTTGTTACAACCTGTCATCGACAGCAACATTCATGATGGGCTGACTATGCGTCATCAGAAGATGGCTTAAATCCTCCACCCCCTGGCTTTTTTATGGGGGAGGAGGCGGGAGGATGAGAACGCGGCTTCTGTGAACTAACCCGAGACCATGTAAGGAATTTCGTGAAGTTGCTTGCAAAAATCGTGGCGATTTTATGTGCGCATCTCCACATTACCGCCAATTCTGTAACAGAGATCACACAAAGCAACGGAGGGGCGTAGGGGCAAGGAGGATGGAAAGAGGTTGCCGTATAAAGAAACTAGAGTCCGTTTAGGTGTTTTCACGAGCACTTCACCAACAAGGACCATAGATTATGAAAATAAAAACAGGTGCACGCATCCTCGCATTATCCGCATTAACGACGATGATGTTTTCCGCCTCGGCTCTCGCCAAAATCGAAGAAGGTAAACTGGTAATCTGGATTAACGGCGACAAAGGCTACAACGGCCTCGCTGAAGTCGGTAAGAAATTCGAGAAAGATACCGGAATTAAAGTCACCGTTGAGCATCCGGATAAACTGGAAGAGAAATTCCCTCAGGTTGCGGCAACTGGCGATGGCCCTGACATTATCTTCTGGGCGCACGACCGCTTTGGTGGCTATGCTCAATCTGGCCTGTTGGCTGAAATCACCCCAGACAAAGCGTTCCAGGACAAGCTGTATCCGTTTACCTGGGATGCCGTACGTTACAACGGCAAGCTGATTGCTTACCCAATTTCTGTCGAAGCGTTATCGCTGATTTATAACAAAGATCTGCTGCCGAACCCGCCAAAAACATGGGAAGAGATCCCAGCGCTGGATAAAGAACTGAAAGCGAAAGGTAAGAGCGCGCTAATGTTCAACCTGCAAGAACCGTACTTCACCTGGCCGCTGATTGCTGCTGACGGGGGTTATGCGTTCAAGTACGAAAACGGCAAGTACGACATTAAAGACGTGGGCGTGGATAACGCTGGCGCGAAAGCGGGTCTGACCTTCCTGGTTGACCTGATTAAAAACAAACACATGAATGCGGACACCGATTACTCCATCGCAGAAGCCGCCTTTAATAAAGGCGAAACAGCGATGACCATCAACGGCCCGTGGGCATGGTCCAACATCGACACCAGCAAAGTGAATTATGGTGTAACGGTACTGCCGACCTTTAAGGGCCAGCCATCCAAACCGTTCGTGGGCGTACTGAGCGCGGGTATTAACGCCGCCAGTCCGAACAAAGAGCTGGCGAAAGAGTTCCTCGAAAACTATCTGCTGACTGACGAAGGCCTGGAAGCGGTTAATAAAGATAAACCGCTGGGTGCAGTAGCGCTGAAGTCCTATCAGGATGAACTTGCGAAAGATCCTCGTATTGCCGCCACCATGAATAACGCTCAGAAAGGTGAAATTATGCCGAATATCCCGCAGATGTCCGCTTTCTGGTATGCCGTGCGTACTGCCGTGATCAACGCCGCCAGCGGTCGTCAGACTGTGGATGCAGCGCTGAAAGATGCACAGACTCGTATCACCAAGTAATGCAGTGAAATGCCGGATGCGGCGTAAACGCCTTATCCGGCCTACAAAACCGAAACGTATGTAGGCCTGATAAGACGCGTCAGCGTCGCATCAGGCAGTTGTTGTCGGATAAGGCGTAAATGCTTTATCTGTCCTGGAATGAGGAAGAACCCCATGGATGTCATTAAAAAGAAACATTGGTGGCAAAGCGACGCGCTGAAATGGTCAGTGTTAGGTCTGCTCGGCCTGCTGGTGGGTTACCTTGTTGTTTTAATGTACGCACAAGGGGAATACCTGTTCGCCATTACCACGCTGATATTGAGTTCAGCGGGGCTCTATATTTTCGCCAATCGTAAAGCCTACGCCTGGCGCTATGTCTATCCGGGTATGGCTGGGATGGGGCTATTCGTCCTTTTCCCTCTGGTCTGCACCATCGCCATTGCCTTCACCAACTACAGCAGCACTAACCAGCTGACTTTTGAACGTGCGCAGGAAGTATTGTTAGATCGCTCCTGGCAAGCAGGCAAAACCTATAACTTTGGTCTTTACCCGGCGGGCGATGAGTGGCAACTGGCGCTCAGCGACGGCGAAACTGGCAAAAATTACCTCTCCGACGCGTTTAAATTTGGCGGCGAGCAAAAACTGCAACTAAAAGAAACAGCCGCCCAGCCTGAAGGCGAGCGCGCGAATCTGCGTGTGATTACCCAGAATCGTCAGGCACTGAGTGACATTACTGCCATTCTGCCGGATGGTAACAAAGTGATGATGAGCTCCCTGCGCCAGTTTTCTGGCACGCAGCCGCTCTACACACTCGACGGTGACGGCACGCTGACGAATAACCAGAGCGGTGTGAAATATCGGCCGAATAACCAAATTGGTTTTTACCAGTCCATTACCGCCGACGGCAACTGGGGCGATGAAAAGTTAAGCCCCGGTTACACCGTGACCACCGGCTGGAAAAACTTTACCCGCGTCTTCACCGACGAAGGCATTCAGAAACCGTTCCTCGCCATTTTCGTCTGGACCGTGGTGTTCTCGCTAATCACCGTCTTTTTAACAGTGGCAGTCGGCATGGTTCTGGCGTGTCTGGTGCAGTGGGAAGCGTTGCGCGGCAAAGCGGTCTATCGTGTCCTGCTGATTCTGCCCTACGCGGTGCCATCGTTTATTTCAATCTTGATTTTCAAAGGGTTGTTTAACCAGAGCTTCGGTGAAATCAACATGATGTTGAGCGCGCTATTTGGCGTGAAGCCTGCCTGGTTTAGCGATCCGACCACTGCCCGCACGATGCTGATTATCGTCAACACCTGGCTGGGTTATCCGTACATGATGATCCTCTGCATGGGCTTGTTGAAAGCGATTCCGGACGATCTGTATGAAGCCTCAGCAATGGATGGCGCAGGTCCATTCCAGAACTTCTTTAAAATTACGCTGCCGCTGCTGATTAAACCGCTCACACCGCTAATGATCGCCAGCTTCGCCTTTAACTTTAACAACTTCGTGCTGATTCAACTGTTAACTAACGGCGGCCCGGATCGTCTTGGCACTACCACGCCAGCCGGTTATACCGACCTGCTCGTTAACTACACCTACCGCATCGCCTTTGAAGGCGGCGGTGGTCAGGACTTCGGTCTGGCGGCGGCAATTGCCACGCTGATCTTCCTGCTGGTGGGTGCGCTGGCGATCGTCAACCTGAAAGCCACGCGAATGAAGTTTGATTAAGGGAGATAACAAAAATGGCAATGGTCCAACCGAAATCGCAAAAAGCACGTTTGTTTATTACTCATCTGCTACTGCTACTTTTTATCGCGGCGATTATGTTCCCGCTGCTGATGGTCGTCGCTATCTCTCTGCGTCAGGGGAACTTCGCGACTGGTAGCCTGATCCCGGAACAAATCTCCTGGGATCACTGGAAACTGGCGTTAGGTTTTAGCGTTGAACAGGCTGATGGGCGCATTACGCCACCGCCGTTCCCGGTACTGCTGTGGCTGTGGAACTCAGTAAAGGTCGCCGGAATTTCTGCGATTGGCATTGTTGCGCTATCCACCACCTGCGCCTACGCTTTCGCCCGTATGCGCTTTCCTGGTAAAGCGACACTGCTGAAAGGCATGCTGATTTTCCAGATGTTCCCGGCGGTGCTTTCACTGGTAGCGTTGTATGCGTTATTTGATCGTTTGGGTGAGTACATTCCATTCATCGGCCTGAATACTCACGGCGGCGTAATCTTCGCGTACCTGGGGGGGATTGCGCTGCATGTCTGGACCATCAAAGGCTATTTCGAAACCATCGACAGTTCGCTGGAAGAAGCGGCGGCGCTGGATGGTGCAACACCGTGGCAGGCCTTCCGCCTTGTCCTGTTGCCGCTGTCAGTGCCGATTCTGGCGGTGGTGTTCATCCTGTCGTTTATCGCTGCCATTACTGAAGTTCCGGTCGCGTCGTTGTTACTGCGTGACGTAAACAGCTACACCCTGGCCGTGGGAATGCAGCAATACCTCAACCCGCAAAACTACCTGTGGGGTGACTTTGCCGCCGCTGCCGTGATGTCTGCATTACCGATCACCATCGTCTTCTTGCTGGCTCAACGCTGGCTGGTCAACGGACTGACGGCAGGTGGTGTGAAAGGTTAAAGATGTTGTTCTGCCAATGTTATGCCGCTACACCCTCAACTTACGTTATCCCAACTTGTGACTGTTATTCGGCGCTCTATGGAGCGCCTTTTTTTACTCCCGCTTCAGCCGTTTCGAATTACACAGCCATAAGGTGATCACCAGTAGCAGGATCGCTGCCGAGTAGATCAACACATCCAGTGGTGATTTATGATCGACGATGATCAAGCGCACAATGGCGGTGATCCCGATATAGACAAAGTAACGCAAGGGAAAGTGAAAACCGGACTGAAAGTACTTCACAATCAACGCGATAAATTCGAAATAGAGAAAGTAAACCACCAGCCCTTCCACCAGCTCATATTTGCTGGCTTGTTCTGGCGCGAACAGCACATCAGCCAGATGCACCGTTTCTTTGCCGAGGAAGACAACCAAAATCAGGCCGAGACACAACAGGCCAAGATTGAGAACGGTCTGCAAAATGGTGGAGATAAACTCCACGCGCGGACGAGAGAGTGACGTCATAGCAGTACCTCCATCACAGTGGCGAGCTTCCTGTATAACGCAAAAATGTGACGGAGATCTATATTTTTTGTGTATGTTTTGTTCAGATCGATTAAATGGGCATCTCCCAACCAACGCCGGATGCGGCGTGAACGCCTTATCCGTCCTACCCGTAGGCCGGATAAGCCGCGCCTGGCGGCGCATCCGGCAAGACAAACCGCACCATAGCCTGTAATGCAAAAATCACCCATTCAGGTGATTCCCAGCCACCAGCAATGCGCGAAAAATCAACAATGTTCCTCTGGAACAAATGAAACGTAACCTGATAAAGGTGGTAAAAATGAAGCCTTATTTTGCTGCTTTGATGTTATCAGTCTCTGTCCTTCCTGCTTATGCTGGTCCGCTCGGTACTGCTGATAAAGCCGACCTACCGCAAAGCAATGTCTCCAGCCCAATGATGGCCCAGTCGCTCAGGCAACCAGACCTGCAACCAATATCGACGGACAGGAAAACAGAATGTTTTCGCCTTTACACACCAGATCGCAAACCGGGGGTGAACTGCGTTCCTGATGGCTCGACAGGCCATTAAGAATGAAGGTGCCAGTGAGTGCGAAAACTGGCACCTTTCCTCTGACTTAGCGGAAATTGACGCTTCGGTCGCTGGTCATGTCATACAACTGGAACTTACGCCCAAGTTGCTGACCACCGTCACGCGTCAGCGGCGTCCAGCCAATTGCCGCTCGGCTACGAGTCGGGCCAGACGAGAAGAGATCCAACGGTACAGAGATATACACGCCTTTGGTGAAGTCCCCTTCGCCGTACTCCTCTTTCGAAACATTCGTGATCGTGGCATACCCACCCACCACCACGCCGCTGTCAAAGCGTTTGGCTATTTCCAGCGTGCCGCCTTTATCCCCTGCCAGATACTGCCCGACGCTGGCTTTCACTAATACATCCTGAGCGAAAGATGGCGTCCAGTAGGCGGTCAAATGACCAGTTTTCACGCTGTAATCGGTGAATTTCATCATATCTTTCGCACTACGCCAGTCGCGCTGTTTAACGTAGTTAGCATCCAGACCAAACGCCCAGTTGCTATCCAGCGGGCGATACAATACTTCTGCCCCCGCGCCGCCAAACATGGTTTCGAGATAACCACCGTAGACCTGACCGTAGAAGCCGTTGCCCAGATGCTGAAAGTAGTTGGCTTGCAGGTTATTCACATAGACATCATTCTGCACATACTCACGCACATGGGTACGAACGCGCGGTAAGTGCGAGTCCTGCGGTGGATTGGTGTAATTAAACTTGTCGTAATTGTTCGCCAGGTTAGCAAACAGGCTACCGGTGGTCAGCAGATGGTCCGTCAGCCACAAATCCGCCGTTCCCATCACGCCCAACTGGTACATGTAAAAGTTTTCCGGGCCCCCGACCGACTGGTTCAGCACCGGATCGATATGGAAATCAAAGCGCGATTTGTCGATATACCAGCCCTGCTCAGTGGACGCAGGAACTACCGGCTCGACGCGTTTTTGCGCCAGCGTCGTTTCGTGGCCCAACGGCTCTCCGGCAAGATGATTTTTCAGGCTGGCGACATCGGTTTCCGTCGTCACCTGCGGCATGTTAAGGCGATTTTCTGTAACGCGGATCGTCTTGATCCCCTCCGGCAGATCGTTCATCACGATCCGATTAGCACGGATGATCCCTTCACGCGAATCACGATATTTCACCTGCTCACCGGTGACGTACAGCGTATCGCCTTTCGTCTGGATCTGCGGATCGGCCAGTCCGGCGTTGTATTTCAACAGCGTTAACTGATTCGCCACCACCGAATGCTGCAAAATGGCATCCTGTGGTTGCGGTTGATATTGCGGACGGGCGTTATCATTGTAGGACGGGCGTAGATCGTTAAAGTTGGTACGCAGCGTGACGCCAAACATAAAGGTGTTACCGCGTTCATAGCTAAGGTTAACGTCGGCCCAATCGGTAACGCGATAAATCGCCCCGACGTTAAACTTACTTTTTTGCTCCAGCTTCCCGGCAAAATCCTGCTGATAATTATTGCCTTCATACTCCAGTTTCAGACGCAGCGGCTGCCAGGGCGTCTGGTATTCCACGCCGCCAAACAGTGAGGCCGGACCGTGGAACATCTGGCTGCCGTCGATAGATCCCGCTTGTTTGTAGCTGTTATCGCGATAGCAATATTTGTCACTGGCTGAACAGAGCGGATTTTTCACGTTACCGCTGGTGCCCAGATATCCCCAGCCCAGGCCGAGCGTAAAATCGAATGGCCCCCAGGCTTTGCTGGCGACAAGATATTCCGCATCGAACAGCCCCGTACCGCCGATATCCCGCGCACCAACCGCCACCTGTGGCAGCCAGTAACTCTCTTCCCATAAACGCAGTTTGAGATCGAAGGCTTTATCTTTATACGTTTGATCACCAGAGAACGCTTCGACGCTGCTGTACTGCCGAGTGCGCACATCGGTATAACGCAGCGTTGTTTCCAACCACGGGAAGAGTTGCACCGAAGCAGAGTAATAACGGTACTGATCGTTATCGCGATAGTTCAGACTCAACTCCCCTTCCCGCGCCATGCGCGCGGTAGGTGTTTGTAATAATCCTACACCACCGAAATCCGATTGCGACGGACCAATGGGCGCAGGATATGTTTCGCCATAGCAAGCCGTGCTAATGCCCAGCGCCAGTAAACTAAGCAGATGTCTTTTTTTCATTATTGCGGTATCCGCTGCGTCAGAGTCTGAAGAATGTCGGCGTTAAGTGCATCAGGTGTCTCACTCCAGACGGAGTCCGCGAGGCCAACATAAATAATGCTGCCGGGCATCGGCTCTACGTGACGCTTGTTCCAGTAAGCCACCGGCGCTTTTTGCGTGCGTCCGTCCGGGTAAACCACCCACGCGTAGCTGCGATCCGCACCGCTGAGCAGGCTCTGGTCAGAGAGATAGCTCGCCACGTCGCGACCTGGAGTGAATGGCTGATTGCCAGGACGGCTGATAAGCCCGAATAACGTGACCGTGGACGGTGGTGGTCCGACCCACAGCGTGTAGTTGCCCTGCAACGGCGGGTTACCGCGTTCGGCAACGCGCACGATATCAGGATCAAGATTGATTTTTTGTCTGCCCGTCACCTTCAACGCCTGAATTTGCTGGCGTAAGGCGTTAATGGCGGCGGCATCGTCGGTGCTGGATTCTGAGGCCAGTTCTGCCAGCCTTGTCAGCAACGCCTGCTGCTGCCGTAATGCCGCCGCCGTTGCCAGCTCTTCGCTAATCACCGCACCGGGCCACCAACTGTTTGCGAGCCGCGGTTGACCTACCAGATCAATTAAATGCTCTGCGCCTGTCAGCGTTTTGGCCTCATTGCTGCCATTACTGAACACTTTGACGGTGCCTGCCGCAAAGACCGATGACGCTCCCACGCTCATAATCAACGCAGCAATAGTTTGTTTAATCATTGTTTTGCCGCCTTGATGAGAGTGGTTTTCACCGGGAAATAATCCGCGCCGAGATACTGTTCCGACTGGCGAATTTGCCCTTCGCTGTCGATCCAATAGCGGTTATGCCAGCGTGCCTGGTCGGTGGAGACTTCTTCGTCCAGCACACGAACCGGAGTTTCATCGCTACCGACTTTGACGGTATCGGTGCCATCCCATTTGAAAACCGAGCGTGCGGTGGCGTAGCGCACCTGCTGGTACTCGGTCCAGCCCATCGTGCGCGTCCAGGTTGCGCCATCAACAATTTGTGCGGGTTTTATCAGCGGGTCGGCGGCAAGGTTATTCACTTCAATCAGGTTGTCGCCGCCAAGCAAAGTCTTCACCAGACGACCATGTTGTGTGACGAGAGTGGCCTGATCCTGAGTGACCCATTTTTGTTGTCCATCTTCAGCGAAGGCCAGCACCACAAATAACTGCGGCCCGCCATTAAGCTGCATATACTGGCTGGCATAGGGCATATTTTGAATATCATCGTCCGTCAGCTGTACGCCTGGCGTACCGAACAGACTGTCCCACAGTGAATTGCCCAGCTCTTTAGTCGTGGCTGAACAGGCCTGTAATAGCAGGCAGATAAGAATGAGTGCAGGTCGCTTCACGACTCTTCTCCAGAGGGGCAGAATAACCACACCGGAGTGTGGTTATGGTTAATCCCCGTCATACTTCAAGCCACAGATGCGATGACTCGAATTATTTTGGGGATACATACTTTATTACTGGGTACTGGTGGTTGTGGTTGTTGTGGTCCCGGTATTAGAACCATCACCGCCACCGGTTGCCGCGAGCGCGACACCCACCGCCGAGCTTACGGTGCTGACGCTGGTCGCGGAGGAGCTACCCGCCGAAACCGACGTTGCTGCCGCCCCTGCCGCTTCGCCCACCTGTACAGGTGCAGCCCACGCAGAAGTCGCCGCAAGCGCAGATATGGCAAAAATGCCATACAGAACTTTTTTCATAACAATTTCCCTTCATTGAATGAATGGAGATTTACCCAAAAACATTTCGGGCGGGATCGAGTATACACAACTAAAGCATGCGAATTACGGCGCGGGGAATTAGTGATGGGGTTTTAAGATAATTGGAATGAATATCAAATATAAGTTTCAACTTATATATAAATAATATTTAAAATCAAAAATTTAAAACAAAATCAAAAATAATTAACCTACGTATTTTCCGAAATCAATCATGATTAAAAATCTATTTTAGGATTAACCTCACGGTATGATTTTCGTTAAATCACAGACAAGGGGATTTATCTGATAAAACAATGCCGACTTATAGTCGGCATTGTTATTAAGGTTATTTAATCAATCCTGCTATGTATTAATTGCCGAATATGATGTACATATCGGCATCGACCTGTAGGCCTGATAAGACGCGTAACGCGTCGCATCAGGCACCAGTTGCCGGATGCGGCGTAAACGCCTTATCCGGCCTACATATCATCGGCATCAGGCTCGCTCGATGATTAACCGCGCCACGCTTTATAGCGGTTAATCAGACCATTGGTCGAGCTATCGTGGCTGCTGATTTCTTTATCATCTTTCAGCTCTGGCAGAATACGGTTCGCCAGCTGTTTACCCAGCTCCACGCCCCACTGGTCGAAGGTGAAGATGTTCAGGATCACGCCCTGAGTAAAGATTTTGTGCTCATACAGCGCAATCAACGCCCCCAGGCTGAACGGAGTGATTTCGCGCAGCAGGATAGAGTTGGTCGGACGGTTACCTTCGAACACTTTGAATGGTACCACGTAGTCAAGCGTGGCCGGATCTTTACCCTGATCGCGATATTCCTGCTCAACCACTTCGCGGGATTTACCAAACGCCAGCGCTTCGGTCTGAGCGAAGAAGTTAGACAGCAGTTTCTGGTGATGATCAGAGAGCGGGTTATGGGTGATAGCCGGGGCGATGAAATCGCATGGCACCATCTTCGTACCCTGGTGGATCAGCTGGTAGAACGCGTGCTGACCGTTAGTACCAGGTTCACCCCAGATAATCGGGCCAGTCTGGTAATCCACAACGTTACCGTTACGGTCTACATACTTACCGTTGGACTCCATATTGCCCTGCTGGAAGTACGCTGCGAAACGGTGCATATACTGGTCGTACGGCAGAATCGCTTCAGTTTCCGCGCCAAAGAAATTGTTGTACCAGATGCCGATCAGCGCCAGCAGTACAGGCAGGTTTTTCTCTGCAGGCGTGGTGGAGAAATGCTTGTCCATCGCGTGTGCGCCAGAAAGCAGTTCAACGAAGTTATCAAAGCCGATGGAGAGAACAATCGACAGGCCAATCGCTGACCACAAAGAGTAACGGCCGCCGACCCAGTCCCAGAACTCGAACATGTTGGCGGTATCAATACCAAACTCGCCAACGGCTGTGGCATTGGTGGAGAGCGCCGCAAAGTGTTTCGCAACGTGTTTTTCATCACCTGCCGCTTTCAGGAACCAGTCACGCGCGCTATGGGCGTTGGTCATAGTTTCCTGAGTGGTGAAGGTTTTAGACGCTACCAGGAACAGGGTGGTTTCCGGGTTTACTTTTTTCAGCACTTCCGCGATGTGAGTTCCATCGACGTTAGAAACAAAGTGCATGTTCAGGTGATTTTTGTACGGACGCAGTGCTTCAGTCACCATGTATGGGCCGAGGTCAGAACCGCCGATCCCGATGTTCACTACGTCAGTGATGGCTTTGCCGGTATAACCTTTCCACTCACCGGAAATGATCGCTTCCGAGAAGGTTTTCATCTTCTCCAGCACGGCGTTAACTTCCGGCATGACATCTTTGCCATCAACCAGAATCGGGGTATTGCTACGGTTACGCAGCGCTACGTGCAGTACGGCGCGGTTTTCGGTGCGGTTGATCTTCTCGCCAGAGAACATCGACTTAATCGCACTCGCCAGATCGCACTCTTTCGCCAGATCTTGTAATTTCGCCAGCGTCTCTTCAGTGATGCGGTTTTTGGAGTAATCCACCAGCATCTGATCGTCGAAGGTTGCGGAGAACTTAGAAAAACGATCGCCGTCTTTAGCAAAAAGATCGGCGATCGTAACGTCTTTCATTTCATCGAAGTGTTTCTGTAGTGCCTGCCAGGCAGCGGTCTGCGTTGGATTGATGTTTTTCATTAGCAATACTCTTCTGATTTTGAGAATTGTGACTTTGGAAGATTGTAGCGCCAGTCACAGAAAAATGTGATGGTTTTAGTGCCGTTAGCGTAATGTTGAGTGTAAACCCTTAGCGCAGTGAAGCATTTATTAGCTGAACTACTGACCGCCAGGAGTGGATGAAAAATCCGCATGACCCCATCGTTGACAACCGCCCCGCTCACCCTTTATTTATAAATGTACTACCTGCGCTAGCGCAGGCCAGAAGAGGCGCGTTGCCCAAGTAACGGTGTTGGAGGAGCCAGTCCTGTGATAACACCTGAGGGGGTGCATCGCCGAGGTGATTGAACGGCTGGCCACGTTCATCATCGGCTACAGGGGCTGAATCCCCTGGGTTGTCACCAGAAGCGTTCGCAGTCGGGCGTTTCGCAAGTGGTGGAGCACTTCTGGGTGAAAATAGTAGCGAAGTATCGCTCTGCGCCCACCCGTCTTCCGCTCTTCCCTTGTGCCAAGGCTGAAAATGGATCCCCTGACACGAGGTAGTTATGTCTGAAATTGTTGTCTCCAAATTTGGCGGTACCAGCGTAGCTGATTTTGACGCGATGAACCGCAGTGCTGATATTGTGCTTTCTGATGCCAACGTACGTTTAGTTGTCCTCTCGGCTTCTGCTGGTATCACTAATCTGCTGGTCGCTTTAGCTGAAGGACTGGAACCTGGCGAGCGATTCGAAAAACTCGACGCAATCCGCAATATCCAGTTTGCCATTCTGGAACGTCTGCGTTACCCGAACGTTATCCGTGAAGAGATTGAACGTCTGCTGGAGAACATTACTGTTCTGGCAGAAGCGGCGGCGCTGGCAACGTCTCCGGCGCTGACAGATGAACTGGTCAGCCACGGCGAGCTGATGTCGACCCTGCTGTTTGTTGAGATCCTGCGCGAACGCGATATTCAGGCACAGTGGTTTGATGTACGTAAAGTGATGCGTACTAATGACCGATTTGGTCGTGCAGAGCCAGACGTAGCCGCGCTGGCGGAACTGACCGCGCTGCAGATGCTCCCGCGCCTCAATGAAGGCTTAGTGATCACCCAAGGATTTATCGGCAGCGAAAGTAAAGGTCGTACAACGACGCTTGGCCGTGGAGGCAGCGATTATACGGCAGCCTTGCTGGCGGAGGCTTTACACGCATCTCGTGTTGATATCTGGACCGACGTCCCGGGCATCTACACCACCGATCCACGCGTGGTCACCGCAGCAAAACGTATTGATGAAATCGCGTTTGCCGAAGCGGCAGAGATGGCAACTTTTGGTGCAAAAGTACTGCATCCGGCAACATTGCTACCCGCAGTACGCAGCGATATTCCGGTGTTTGTCGGCTCCAGTAAAGACCCACGCGCAGGTGGTACGCTGGTGTGCAATAAAACTGAAAATCCGCCGCTGTTCCGCGCCCTGGCGCTTCGTCGTAATCAGACTCTGCTCACTTTGCACAGCCTGAATATGCTGCATTCTCGCGGTTTCCTCGCGGAAGTTTTTGGCATTCTCGCGCGGCATAATATCTCGGTGGATTTAATCACCACATCAGAAGTGAGCGTGGCATTAACCCTTGATACCACCGGTTCAACCTCCACTGGCGATACATTGCTGACGCAATCTCTGCTGATGGAGCTTTCCGCACTGTGCCGGGTAGAAGTGGAAGAAGGCCTGGCGCTGGTCGCGTTGATTGGCAATGACCTGTCAAAAGCCTGCGGCGTAGGCAAAGAGGTATTCGGCGTACTGGAACCGTTCAACATCCGCATGATTTGCTACGGCGCATCCAGCCATAACCTGTGCTTCCTGGTGCCCGGCGAAGATGCCGAGCAGGTGGTGCAGAAGCTGCATTTTAATTTGTTTGAGTAAACACAGTATGGTCCGAAAGACATTATTTCGGGCCGTATGTTTTTCTTGTCATTATGCCCATCAATAAACGAGTCTATTCCCTGTTAACCAGCATCTTTATCTAAGAATAATTACCTTTAATTTTTTATCTGCATCTCTAGCTAATTATCGAGAGAGATAAATATTTAAGAGAAGGCAAAATGAATATTATCAGTTCTGCTCGCAAGGGAATTCCCGTACACTGAACTCTCCGGCTCACTGAGGGCACCATCATGGCACTCCCCCGTATTACCCAAAAAGAGATGACTGAACGCGAGCAGCGCGAACTAAAAACATTGCTGGATCGCGCGCGGATTGCGCATGGTCGCGTACTGACCAACTCCGAAACCAACAGCATTAAGAAAGATTACATCGATAAATTAATGGTTGAGCGTGAGGCTGAAGCAAAAAAAGCCCGCCAGTTGAAGAAAAAGCAGGCTTATAAACCCGATCCCGAAGCATCGTTTAGCTGGTCGGCAAATACGTCGACGCGTGGTAGGCGCTGATTAGCGCCCCTTCTTTTTGCGCCCCGGCGAGGTGAAACGTTTACCGTTGGACGCCGGGCGACCACCTTTTTCCGCCGTTTTTTCCATCTTCACCACCGGGCGTTTAATGCCCGCCGTTTTCGGTTTGGCCTTCGCTTTGGGTTTTACCTCAGAAGTGGAATTCTCAATTAATTTAAAGAGATCAATTAGCTCATCGTCGGTTAAATCGCGCCACTCACCCAGCGGAATGCCGCTTAAACTGACGTTCATAATGCGCGTACGCTCCAGCTTTTTCACTTCGTAACCAAAGTGCTCGCACATGCGACGGATCTGACGGTTCAGTCCCTGCACCAGGGTAATGCGAAAAACAAACGGCGCTTCTTTTTTGACTTTGCACTTTTTCGTCACCGTCCCGAGGATCGGCACCCCCGCCCCCATACCACGAATAAATTCATCGGTAATCGGTTTATCGACCGTAACCAGATACTCTTTCTCATGATCGTTACCCGCACGGAGGATCTTATTCACCAGATCGCCGTGATTGGTGAGGAAAATCAGCCCCTGGGAATCTTTATCCAGGCGGCCAATCGGGAACACGCGTTTGCTGTGGTTAACAAAATCGACAATGTTATCGCGCTCGCCATCTTCGGTGGTGCTGACAATACCGACGGGCTTGTTCAGGGCGATAAGTACCAAATCTTCGGCTTCCCGAGGCTCAATCAACTGACCATTTACTTTCACAACGTCGCCGGGTTTCACCTGATCGCCAATGGTGGCTCGCTTGCCATTAAGGAACACATTGCCTTGCTCGATATAGCGATCCGCTTCGCGGCGTGAGCAAATTCCGCTTTCGCTGATGTATTTATTTAAACGGACTGATGAGTCGGGCAGCATAAATTCTCCTGTAAAAAACGGAATATACCGTACCTTTGGGTTGATAAAAAATAGTCATGAGCGAACTATTTGTTATTTCCATTGGCTTGAATTCATTACCTGCTCAAATCACTTTCCAGAAGCAATGTGCGACATCGTGAGCCATGTCAGTAAGCGATTAAAATCACAGTGATAGCATGCCTCCCGTGATTTCTTACTAACCGGAGAAGTAATGGAACTGCTTTTATTGAGTAACTCGACGCTGCCGGGAAAAGCCTGGCTGGAACACGCGCTGCCGCTGATTGCTGAACAGTTGCAGGGTCGCCGTTCTGCGGTATTTATTCCTTTCGCTGGCGTAACGCAGACCTGGGATGATTACACAGCGAAAACGGCTGCGGTTCTCGCTCCGCTGGGTGTTTCTGTCACCGGTATTCATAGCGTTGTCGATCCCGTTGCCGCGATTGAAAATGCTGAGATCGTGATTGTCGGCGGCGGTAATACTTTCCAGTTGCTGAAACAGTGCCGCGAGCGCGGGCTGCTGGCACCAATTACTGACGTGGTGAAACGTGGCGCGCTGTATATTGGCTGGAGCGCAGGCGCTAACCTTGCTTGCCCAACCATTCGTACCACCAACGATATGCCGATTGTCGATCCGCAAGGTTTCGATGCGCTAAATCTGTTCCCGCTGCAAATCAACCCGCACTTCACCAACGCGCTGCCGGAAGGCCATAAAGGTGAAACCCGTGAGCAGCGTATTCGCGAACTGCTGGTCGTCGCGCCAGAACTGACGATTATTGGTCTGCCGGAAGGTAACTGGATCACAGTAAGTAAAGGTCACGCTACGCTGGGTGGCCCGAACACCACTTATGTGTTTAAGGCTGGTGAAGAAGCGGTTCCGCTGGAAGCGGGTCACCGTTTTTAAGTGAATTGCCGGATGCATGATCCGGCATCTTGTTCATAGTGCCTGATGCGACGCTTTACGCGTCTTATCAGGCCTTCAGGGTCACGGTATTAATACTCGTCCCGTCCTTCATCTTCATCCGGCTGTTCCAGCACACTGTAAGCCACCGAACAAAACAGCGAGTTCAGGCGCTGCATATCTCCCAGTAAGCCTAAATGTAGCGAACTGGTTTCAATGCTCTGCACGTTTTGCTGATGCAGGCGATCGACGTGGGCGTGGGAATAGCGGCGATTAAGAATGCGAAAACGATGTTTGCTGCGGCGCAAACGACGGGCGCTGGTAACATCGCCAGAGAAGAAAACCGACATTGCCAGTTTTAAATTACTGAGCAATTGCTCATAGAGCGCATCCAGTTCCTTCAAGCCATCAAGCGAAAATGCTCGCCTTGCAGCCAGCGATTTGTCGGCAATTTCACTACCCATGCGCTCGACGATATCGGAGGCCTGTTCAAGGTTAAGCGACATTTCGATGATCTCCGCCCAGCGACGCGACTCTTCCTCCGCCAGCTCTTCTTTTGGCATTCGCGCCAGATACAGCTTAATAGCGGTATAGAGAACGTTGATGTCATCAGCCAGCTTACGCAGCTCTTTCTCCTGCCGTGGCTCGCCGTGCATCACTTTATTCAACCCTTCCATCATCTGTTCCATGGCGTCGCCAATGCGCAGGGTTTCGCGGGCAGCGTTCGCCAGAGCAAGCGTGGGCGTATCCAGCGCGCTGACATCCAGATGTTTAGGCCGTAGCTGGGTATCCAGTTCCGGTTCATCGCGAATAATCGTTTTGCAAAAACGTGCCATCGGTTCAACAAAGGGCAGCATGACCAGGCAACGAACGAGGTTGTAGAAAACGTGGAAATAGATCACCAGTTCCGCTTTTGGCAATGACAACTTCCCCATTGTCTCTGCCAGCAAATGGACAAACGGCAGGATAATCAGACTACCCACCAGCTTAAACAGTAGGCTACCCAGCGCGACACGGCGAGCTGCGGCATTGGCGGCACTGTTGTTGAGCATCGCCAGCAAGCCGGAGCCGAGGTTAGCACCAATCACCAGACAAAGTGCCACGGGGAAGGAGATGATGCCTGCGGCGGTCAGAGTCGCGGTCAGCAGTACAGCAGCAAGGCTGGAGTAGCTGATAATGGCGAACATCGCGCCAATCAGCGCATCCAGCAGAATATCGCCGGTTAGCGAGGCAAAGATCACCTGAACGCCGTTTGCCTGGGTGATCGGCGTTACGGCCTGCACAATCAATTCCAGCGCCAGTAAAATCAGCCCAAGACCAATACCGACACGGCCTAGTTGCCCGGCGCGTGACTGTTTGCGGCCGAGGAAAAAAATCACGCCGATAAAAATAAGTAACGGTGACAGCCAGGATAAGTCGAAGGTGAGAATACGCGCCATTAGCGCCGTCCCGACATCTGCACCCAGCACAATCACCAGCGCAGGCGCGAGGGCAACCAGATCCTGAGCGACGAACGAAGTCACCAGCATGGTGGTAGCATTACTGCTCTGCACCAGTGCGGTAACGCCGATCCCCGCACAAAAGGCGAGCGGCTTTTTTTCGACGCTCCGGCTCAGAACGGTACGCAGACGTGCGCCGAAGACGCGCATTACGCCTGTTCGAACAATATGTGTCCCCCAGACCAACAGGGCGACGGCAGAAAGCAGGTGAAGCAGCGTTAACACGAGTTCAGGTTCTCCTTATCGTTATATGTTCCTGAAGCAATTGAATGACCAAAGGACCGGAAACACGCTGACTGAAATCTTTATCGTGACTTTTGACATTCGTTTTTCCGGCTAAGATTATTCCAGCCTGATTCCAGTATAAGTGTTTCATATTAATAAAGAGACAGGGCACTCATTGAGCGCCCTGTTTGTTGTAAGGAAAAGTGACAGATTTGTGAATCAGTCCGCGTCATACCCCAGATTCGGTGCCAGCCAGCGTTCAACATCTGAGACGCTCATACCTTTACGGCGGGCATAGTCTTCGACCTGATCGCGCTGAATTTGCGCTACCGCGTAGTACTTGCTGTCCGGGTGGCTGAAGTACCAACCCGAAACCGATGCACCGGGCCACATGGCGAAAGATTCTGTAAGTTTCATGCCGGTATGTTTTTCCACTTCCAGCAACTCCCAGATGGTGGCTTTTTCCGTATGTTCCGGGCAGGCCGGGTAGCCCGGTGCCGGGCGGATTCCCTGATAGTTTTCGCGGATCAGCTCTTCGTTGCTGAGGTTCTCGTTCGGCGCATAGCCCCAGTAGACTTTACGCACACGCTCATGGAGATACTCCGCAAACGCTTCGGCTAAACGGTCGGCAAGCGCTTTCACCATTATTTTGTTGTAATCATCGTGCTGTGCTTCGAAGGCATCAGCCAGTGCGTCCTCTTCCAGCCCGCCGGTCACAGCAAATGCGCCAATGTAATCTGCTTTACCAGAAAGCTTCGGCGCAACGAAGTCAGCGAGACAGTAGTTAGCGAAGCCCGTTTTTTCGGTCTGTTGACGCAGATGGTGGCTGACGTTTATTACATGGGTACGCGTTTCGTCACGGTAGATTTCAATGTCATCGCCCACACGGTTTGCCGGGAACAGGCCCACCACGCCACGTGGATTCAGCGTTTTTTCGGCGCTTAATTTATCCAGCATGTCATTGGCGTCTTTAAACAGGCGCTTCGCCTCTTCACCCACCACTTCATCTTCCAGAATGCGCGGATACTTCCCAGCCAGTGACCAGGTCATAAAGAACGGCGTCCAGTCGATGTAATTACGCAGCGTTTCGATGCTGGCTTCGACTTCCTGCACGCCGAGACGGTGCGCCACCGGCGGCGTATAAGCCTGCCAGTCAAAAGCGAAGTCGTTATCGCGCGCCGCTTCCAGCGTGACCGGTGGAGTGCGCGGTTTCTTGCGCCCGTGTTGAATACGCACGGTTTCGTACTCCTTGCGGGTACGAGCAACGAAATCATCGCGCTGAGTGTCGGAAAGCAGCGCCGCCACCACACCAACGGTGCGTGAAGCGTTCTGCACATACACCGTCGGGCCGCTGTAGTTCTGCTCGATTTTCACCGCCGTGTGCGCTTTTGAGGTGGTCGCGCCGCCAATCAATAGCGGAATGGTGAAGCCCTGACGCTCCATCTCCTTCGCCACGTTAACCATTTCGTCCAGCGACGGCGTG
The DNA here is from genome assembly GCF_013369155.2 of Escherichia sp. 94.0001. Lineage (NCBI taxonomy): Bacteria > Pseudomonadati > Pseudomonadota > Gammaproteobacteria > Enterobacterales > Enterobacteriaceae > Escherichia > Escherichia sp. 94.0001. The sequence goes on from NZ_JABWMS020000021.1 coordinate 54,342, forward strand.
ATCAATCCTGAAAGGCCAATCAAATCAGCATTCACTTCTTTGGCGGTACGGAGAATTTTTTCCGCAGGCACCATCACGCCGAGATCAACAATTTCGTAGTTGTTACATTGCAGCACCACGCCAACGATATTTTTACCGATATCGTGGACGTCGCCCTTCACTGTAGCGATCACCATCTTGCCGTTGGTTTTGCCCTGCTCTTTGCTGGCTTCAATAAACGGTTCGAGATACGCCACCGCCTGTTTCATGACGCGCGCCGATTTCACCACCTGCGGCAGGAACATTTTCCCTTCGCCAAACAGATCGCCGACCACGTTCATGCCGTCCATCAACGGGCCTTCAATCACTTCAATCGGGCGCGTAGCCTGCTGGCGGGCTTCTTCGGTATCCTGCTCGATAAACTCGGTAATGCCTTTGACCAACGAGTATTCCAGACGTTTATTCACTTCCCACGAGCGCCACTCCGCCTGCTGGGCGTTAGCGGTGTCGTCGGTTTTGCTGCCGCGATATTTCTCGGCAAGCTCCAGTAAACGCTCGGTGCCATCGTCGCGACGATTAAGAATCACATCTTCCACCGCGTCGCGCAGTTCAGCGGGTAGGTCGTCGTAAATCGCCAGTTGCCCGGCGTTGACGATCCCCATATCCATGCCATTGCGAATAGCGTAGTAGAGGAACACCGCGTGAATGGCTTCGCGCACCGGATCGTTGCCACGGAATGAGAACGAAACGTTAGAAACGCCGCCGGAGATCAGCGCGTGCGGCAGTTCACGTTTGATGTCTTCACACGCGCCAATAAAGTCCTGCGCGTAGTTGTTGTGCTCTTCAATACCGGTTGCGACCGCGAAGATGTTCGGGTCAAAAATGATATCTTCCGGCGGGAAGCCAACCTCTTCGGTGAGGATTTTGTACGCCCGACGGCAAATCTCGATTTTCCGTGCGCGGGTATCGGCCTGGCCCTGTTCGTCAAAGGCCATAACCACGACTGCCGCACCGTAGCGACGCAACAGTTTCGCGTGATGGATAAAGGCGTCGACGCCCTCTTTCATCGAGATAGAGTTAACAATGCCTTTGCCCTGGATACACTTCAGACCTTTTTCAATGACGTCCCATTTTGAGGAGTCGATCATAATCGGCACGCGAGCGATATCCGGTTCACCGGCAATCAGATTGAGAAAACGCACCATCGCCGCTTCGGCGTCGAGCATCCCTTCATCCATGTTGATATCGATAATCTGCGCGCCGTTTTCCACCTGCTGACGCGCCACATCCAGCGCCTCGCTGTATTTCTCTTCTTTAATCAGGCGTTTGAACTTAGCGGAACCGGTGACGTTGGTCCGCTCGCCGACGTTCACAAACAGGCTTTCGTCGCCAATGTTCAGCGGCTCCAGGCCGGACAAACGACAGGCTACGGGAATTTCCGGCAGTTTGCGCGGCGCTAATCCTTCTACTGCACGACTCATCGCTGCAATATGTTGTGGCGTGGTGCCGCAGCAACCGCCAACAATATTCAGGAATCCCGCTTCTGCCCATTCACGTATTTGTTTTGCCATCGTGTCGGCGTCGAGATCGTATTCACCAAAAGCGTTGGGCAGCCCAGCATTCGGGTGCGCGGTGACGTAGCATTCCGCAATCCGTGACAGCTCCTGCACGTACTGGCGCAGTTCATCAGGCCCCAGCGCACAGTTCAGGCCAAAGGTCAGCGCTTCGGCGTGGCGCAATGAGTTGTAAAATGCTTCAGTGGTCTGCCCGGAGAGCGTGCGCCCGGAGGCGTCGGTGATGGTGCCGGAGATCATAATCGGCAGCTCAACGCCCAACGCTTCGAACTCCGTTTTCACCGCAAAGACCGCCGCTTTGGCGTTAAGGGTGTCGAAAACGGTTTCAATCAGGATAAGGTCCGCGCCGCCTTCCACCAGCGCTTTAGTGGATTCTCGATAAGCCGCCACCAGCTGGTCAAAAGTGATGTTGCGGAATGCTGGATCGTTTACGTCCGGAGAAATAGACGCCGTGCGGTTGGTCGGGCCGAGAACACCGGCAACGTAGCGCGGTTTCTCCGGCGTACGGGCGGTCCACTCGTCAGCACAGGCACGCGCCAGCTTCGCCGCCGCAAAGTTGATTTCCGCCGACAGGGATTCCATCTGGTAATCCGCCATCGCAATAGTCGTGGAGTTGAAGGTGTTGGTTTCGATGATATCCGCGCCCGCTTCAAAGTAGGCGTTGTGGATAGCGGCGATCACTTCCGGTTTGCTGAGTACCAGCAGGTCGTTGTTGCCTTTGAGATCGCATGGCCAGTCGGCAAAGCGTTCACCACGAAAATCGGCTTCGTTCAGTCGATAGCTCTGGATCATAGTGCCCATACCGCCATCCAGCACCAGAATACGTTCATTTAACTGCGCACGCAGTTGTTCCACTTTGCTGCTCACACTTGCTCCCGACACGCTCAACCCAGATTTAATAAAAATTCAACAAACCATACTGGCATAAACGCATCTGTGGTAAAAGCGAGCACCACGCAACATGAGATTTGTTCAACATTAACTCATCGGATCAGTGTGGCAACTATTGCATTAGCTAACAATAAAAATGAAAATGATTTCCACGATACAGAAAAAGGAGGCTGTCATGGTCGCACCTGTTCCCGCAAAACGCGGCAGAAAACCCGCCGCTGCCACCGCCCCCGCTACCGGGCAAGTACAGTCTTTAACGCGTGGCCTGAAATTACTGGAGTGGATTGCCGAATCAAATGGCAGTGTGGCACTCACGGAACTGGCGCAACAAGCCGGGTTACCCAACTCCACGACCCACCGTCTGCTAACCACGATGCAACAGCTGGGTTTCGTGCGTCAGGTCGGCGAACTGGGACACTGGGCAATCGGCGCACATGCCTTTATGGTCGGCAGCAGCTTTCTCCAGAGCCGTAATTTGTTAGCCATTGTTCACCCTATCCTGCGCAATCTAATGGAAGAGTCTGGCGAAACGGTAAATATGGCGGTGCTTGATCAAAGCGATCACGAAGCGATTATTATCGACCAGGTACAGTGTACGCACCTGATGCGTATGTCCGCCCCTATTGGCGGTAAATTACCGATGCACGCTTCCGGTGCGGGTAAAGCCTTTTTAGCCCAACTGAGCGAAGAACAGGTGACGAAGCTGCTGCACCGCAAAGGGTTACATGCCTATACCCACGCAACACTGGTGTCTCCTGTACATTTAAAAGAAGATCTCGCCCAAACGCGAAAACGGGGTTATTCATTTGACGATGAGGAACATGCGCTGGGGCTGCGTTGCCTCGCAGCGTGTATTTTCGACGAGCACCGCGAACCATTTGCGGCAATTTCGATTTCCGGGCCGATTTCACGTATTACCGATGATCGCGTAACCGAGTTTGGTGCGATGGTGATTAAAGCTGCGAAGGAAGTGACGCTGGCGTACAGCGGGATGCGGTGACATTTTCGCCTCTGATTTATACGAATCGCACGCTAAACCGTTGCCTGCGCCGATACGCATAAACATCTTCCACATGTCCTTCACGAATGCGGTTTTGTAGTGCGCGCCAGTAATCGGCGCGGAACAGGTCGGCGTGCATCTCTTCAAACAGCGGACCAATGCGCGGATCGGCGCAAAGCCAGTGGCGGAATTCTTCCGGGAAAACATCGCCCGGCGAGACGCTGTACCACGGTTCGCTGGCAAGTTCGTCCTCCGGGTAGCGCGACGGTGGGATGTCGCGGAAGTTTACTTCCGTCATGTAGCAAATTTCATCGTAATCATAAAACACCACGCGCCCGTGACGGGTGACACCGAAGTTTTTAAACAGCATGTCGCCGGGGAAGATGTTGGCGGCAGCAAGCTGGCGAATGGCGTTGCCGTATTCTTCAATGGCGTCGCGCAGCTGCTGACCTTCCACTTGTTCCAGCCAGATATTGAGCGGCACCATCCGCCGCTCAATATAAAGATGGCGAATCACTATCTGTTCGCCGTGATCGGTGATTTTTTCCGCTGCTTCCTGAAGCAGTAATTCCATTAATGCCGGGGAAATATGCCGCTTCTCCAGCACAAAGTTTTCAAACTCCTGGGTGTCCGCCATTCGACCCACGCGATCGTGCTCTTTAACCAGTTGGTAGCAGGCACGAACGTGAGCGGCAGACATCTCTTTCTGCGGCGCGAACTTGTCTTTGATGACTTTGAATACCCGATCAAAACCCGGCAGCGTGAACACCAGCATCACCATCCCACGAATACCCGGCGCTTCAATGAACTGCTCATTACAGCCCTGTAGATAAACGAGATATTCGCGGTAGCTCTCGGTTTTAGCGTGCTTCTGGCAGCCGATAGCCATATACAATTCAGCGGTGGTTTTACCTGGCAGAATTTCCCGTAGCCACTCGACCAGTGCTGCGGGCAGCGGTGCATAAACCATAAAATAGGAGCGTGCGAAGCCAAAGACGATGCTCGCTTCGGCGGTCGTCGTCAGGCAAGTATCAATAAATAACTCGCCGTCGTCCGTCTGGTGGATCGGCAGCAAAAATGGCAATGTGCCGGAAGGCGTGATCAGTTTGCCCACCAGCCAGGCGGCTTTATTGCGATAAAACAGTTCGTTCGCCACCTGTAAATGACTTTCCGCGAGGTTGTCTGTCCCCAGCGTTTCTGTCAGATGGCGAATGATGTAATGAATGTCACGGCTTTTATTTTGCCAGCGCAGACGCAGCGGCAGATCGCTGATAACGCGCATTAGCAGAGATTCCCAGCCGTGATCGGGGTGAAAGTCTTTCGCCAGCGGGCGGGGAATGGTACGAAAACGGCGCTCTGGCTGGGAGCTAAAGATAAAAAGCCGCTCGGGAGTAAGCGAACGGTGGTCAAATAACCGACAGTACACGGAGTTAAAAAAGCTCTCCGCAATCTCGAAACGCGGGTAGTCCGGCAACAGCCGGGTGTAATGCTCTTTAACGCGCAGTAAAAATGCCGCGTCCGTGCTTTGGCCGTTGGTAATGCAGCGCAGTTGCTCCACCACCAGACCCACGTGATGATCGTAAAGATGGATACGGTTTTTCATCGCCTGCTGGACAGCGTGCCAGTCGGCTTGTTCGAAACGCTGCTGCGCCCCGGAAGTCACTTCGAGGAATCGACCATACTGAGCGTCGAAGCCTTGCAGAATGGTTTGTGCAATCAGTAATTCCAGGCCACGCGGCATTTGTTGCCCTCATCAGGAGCAGTGAATTGCCGGATAAGACGCGCAAATCGTCGCATCAGGCGTTGATTGCCGGATGCGGCGTGAACGCCTTATCCAGCCTACGGTCAGCAACGGTTGTAGGCCTAATAAGACGCGCAAGCGTCGCATCAGGCATCGTGCACCGATTGCCGGATGCGGCGTGAACGCGTTATCCGGCCTACGTTCGGCAACGACTGTAGGCCTGATAAGACGCGCAAGCGTCGCATCAGGCGCTCATTGTCGGATGCGGCGTGAACGCCTTATCCGACCTACAGTCAGCAACGGTTGTTGTTGCTTAGAACTGCGATTCTTCGGTGGAGCCGGTCAGCGCGGTAACCGACGACGTGCCGCCCTGAATAATGGTCGTCACTTTATCGAAGTAACCCGTCCCCACTTCCTGCTGGTGAGATACGAAGGTATAGCCATCTTTCGCGGCGGCAAATTCCGGCTGCTGCACTTTCTCAACATAGTGCTTCATACCCTCGCCCTGGGCATAGGCGTTTGCCAGGTCAAACATGTTGAACCACATGCTGTGGATGCCTGCCAGGGTGATGAACTGGAACTTGTAGCCCATATCCGACAGCTGCTGCTGGAAGCTGGCAATAGTTTTGTCGTCGAGGTTTTTCTGCCAGTTGAACGACGGCGAGCAGTTATAAGCCAGCAGTTTGCCCGGATATTTCGCGTGGATGGCTTGTGCAAAGCGACGCGCCAGTTCCAGGTCTGGCGTGGAGGTTTCACACCATACCAGGTCAGCATATGGCGCATACGCCAGGCCACGGCTGATCGCTTGTTCAATACCTGCATGAGTACGGAAGAAGCCTTCGCTGGTACGCTCGCCGGTAATAAATTCGCTGTCATATGGGTCGCAATCGGAGGTAATCAGATCCGCCGCATCGGCATCGGTACGAGCAACCAGCAGGGTTGGAACGCCCGTCACGTCAGCTGCCAGACGCGCCGCGACCAGTTTCTGAATAGCTTCCTGAGTTGGCACTAAAACTTTGCCGCCCATGTGACCGCATTTCTTCACTGATGCCAGCTGATCTTCGAAGTGAACTGCCGCTGCACCGGCTTCAATCATCGCTTTCATCAGTTCAAAGGCATTCAGGACACCGCCAAAACCGGCTTCCGCATCGGCAACGATCGGCAGGAAGTAATCGACATAGCGCGGATCGCCCGGCTCAATGCCCGCGGACCATTGGATCTGATCCGCACGGCGGAAAGTATTGTTGATCCGCTCCACCACAGCTGGCACCGAGTTTGCCGGATAGAGCGACTGATCCGGATACATGCTGGCCGCCAGGTTAGCGTCCGCCGCTACCTGCCATCCCGACAGATAGACTGCTTCAATACCCGCTTTCGCCTGTTGCAGCGCCTGACCGCCAGTCAGTGCACCGAGGCTGTTGATGTAGCCTTTTTTCGACTCGCCATGCAGCAGACGCCACATTTTCGCCGCACCCAGTTGTGCCAGCGTGCATTCAGGATTGACTGAACCGCGTAATTTCACCACATCTTCCGCACTGTACGGGCGAGTAATGCCTTCCCAACGCGGTTGAGTCCACTCTTTCTGTAATTCTTCAATTTGTTGTGTACGGGTTTTCATGTGCAGATGCTCCATAGTTATGTGGTGGTTTACGCTAACAGGCGGTAGCCTGGCAGGGTCAGGAAATCAATTAACTCATCGGAAGTGGTGATCTGTTCCATCAAGCGTGCGGCATCGTCAAAACGCCCCTGGGAGAAACGTTCTTCGCCCAGTTCGCTGGCAATGACTTTCATCTCTTCGCCCAGCATCTGGCGGAACAAGGCTTTGGTCACCGGTTTGCCATTACTCAACGTTTTTTGGTGATGGATCCACTGCCAGATGGAGGTACGGGAAATTTCAGCCGTCGCCGCATCTTCCATCAGGCCATAAATCGGCACACAGCCGTTGCCAGAGATCCACGCTTCGATGTACTGCACAGCCACGCGAATGTTGGCGCGCATACCTTCTTCGGTGCGTTCACCATCACAAGGTGCCAGCAGCTGATCGGCAGTAATCGGCGCGTCTTGTTCGCGCATCACTTCAAGCTGATTTTTACGGGAGCCGAGAATGTCGTTGAATACCGCCATTGCCGTATCCGCAAGGCCTGGGTGGGCAATCCATGTGCCATCGTGACCGTTATTGGCTTCCAGCGCTTTATCCGCTTTTACTTTGTTCAGCACCTGGTTATTGCGCTCTTCATCTTTGCTCGGAATAAACGCCGCCATGCCGCCCATCGCAAAAGCTCCGCGTTTATGGCAGGTTTTTATCAACAGGCGTGAGTAAGCATTCAGGAATGGTTTATCCATCGTCACTGCCTGTCTGTCTGGCAGGACGCGATCGGGATAGTTTTTCAACGTTTTGATATAGCTGAAGATGTAATCCCAGCGACCGCAGTTCAGACCAACAATATGGTCACGCAACGCGTGAAGGATTTCGTCCATCTGGAACACAGCAGGCAGCGTTTCAATCAGCAACGTCGCCTTGATGGTGCCGCGCGGCAGATTAAAGCGATCTTCTGCATAGCTGAAGACTTCGCTCCACCAGGCCGCTTCCTGCCAGGACTGGGTTTTCGGCAAATAGAAATAGGGACCGCTGCCCTTTGCCAACAGTGCCTGATAGTTGTGAAAGAAGTAGAGCGCAAAATCAAACAGGCTGCCAGGGATTGCCTCACCACGCCAGGTGACATGTTTTTCCGGCAAGTGCAGACCGCGTACCCGACAAATCAAAACCGCTGGATTGGGCTTGAGCTGATAAATTTTGCCTGCTTCATTGGTGTAACTGATGGTGCCATTAACTGCATCGCGCAGGTTAATTTGTCCATCGATCACTTTGTTCCAGTCCGGGGCCAGTGAATCCTCAAAATCGGCCATAAAGACTTTCACATTGGCGTTGAGCGCGTTGATCACCATCTTGCGCTCTACGGGTCCGGTAATCTCTACCCGACGATCTTCTAAGTCCGCAGGAATCCCACGAATTTTCCAGTCAGCATCACGAATGGAAGCTGTTTCCGAAATAAAATCAGGCAACGTTCCGTTATCGATATCCTGCTGCTGCTGAATGCGCGCTGCCAGAAGTTTATTGCGTTGTGGCGTAAAATGCGTCACCAGCTCAGTCAGAAACTCTACCGCTTCGGCAGTAAGAATTTGCTTCTCCTGCTCGCCATACGGCCTTGTGAAAACCAGTTCATCGGTTGTTGTTGCCTGTTCAGTCATCGTGCTGCTCCTCGTCATGGATCCGAAAACTTCCCCACTGTGAACGAAGGATCGTTGTGCGCTTTTCGTTCAGCACAACTAAGACTACTCATTTAAAATGCAAAATCAAAAACAATTTCCATTTTAAATAAAAATACATGTTAACCTATTGATAACAATATAAATAAAATTTATTCACCTCTTGAGGTGTGTTTCGGAAATAAAAAAGGCACCCGAAGGTGCCTGAGGTAAGGTGCTGAATCGCTTAACGATCGACTATCACAGAAGATTAATCCAACGTTGGATTCATGTGCCGTAGATCGTATGGCGTGATCTGGTAGACGTAATAGTTGAGCCAGTTGGTAAACAGCAAATTACCGTGACTACGCCAGCTCGCTCGCGGTGTATTTTGCGGATCATTATGCGGGAAATAGTTATACGGTACATCCGGGTCTAGTCCGGCTTCCACATCGCGGAAAAATTCCTGCGCCAGCGTATGTGCGTCGTATTCCGGATGCCCCGTCACAAAGGCAATGCGCTTATCTTTGCTGGCAAACAGATATGCATCCCCTTCTTCTGTCTCCGCCAGAATTTCCAGATCGGTATAATCACGAATCAACGCTGCCGGAAAGTCAGCATAGCGCGAATGCGGTGCCAGGAATGAATCATCAAAGCCACGCGTCAGAAGTGCATGAGGATGGAGAATGTGATGTTCGTAAACGCCAGAGAGTTTGTCAGTGCGGGTTTGCTTAGGAATGCCATAGAGGATATTGAGCGCGGCCTGGACCGCCCAACAGACAAACAGCGTCGAGGTGACGTGATCTTTCGACCACTCCAGCACCTGTTTGATTTGCGGCCAGTAAGCGACATCATTAAACTCCACCAGGCCCAGCGGCGCGCCGGTAACTATCAGACCGTCAAAGTTTTGTTCCTGAATATCTTCAAAGTTACAGTAGAAGTTATTCAGATGCTCTGCGGGCGTGTTGCGCGATTCACGGGAATCGATGCGCAACAGCTGAATATCGACCTGCAAAGGTGAGTTTGAAAGCAGGCGCAGAAACTGATTTTCAGTTTCGATCTTCTTCGGCATCAGGTTAAGGATAAGCACCTTTAGCGGACGAATTTCCTGACCAGACGCGCGAGAAGTTGTCATCACAAAGACGTTTTCTTCACGCAAGAAATTGACGGCGGGTAGCTCGTCCGGCACACGAATCGGCATAACCTGATTACCTCACTACATACGCTTATACGTTTAGACATCCAGATAGCTGAAGATAACCAGAAAATTTGCCAATGTCGAGCCTGCATGTTGAAGGTGAGAAAGTTTCAAGGAAAAGGCTACGTTAGAATATAAGAATGACGAAAAGGAGAGAAAATGGTTATTAGTATTCGCCGCTCACGGCATGAGGAAGGGGAAGAACTGGTTGCGATTTGGTGCCGTTCTGTCGATGCCACTCACGATTTTTTATCAGCAGAGTATCGGGCCGAGCTGGAAGAGCTGGTGCGTTCCTTCCTGCCGGAAGCGCCGTTGTGGGTCGCGGTTAATGAGCGGGATCAGCCGATTGGGTTTATGTTATTGAGTGGTCAGCATATGGATGCGCTCTTTGTCGATCCTGATGCGCGCGGCTGCGGCGTGGGTCGGTTGCTGGTCGAGCATGCGCTCTCAATGGCCCCGGAACTGACAACCAATGTTAATGAGCAAAATGAGCAGGCGGTGGGGTTCTATAAGAAGATGGGCTTTAAGGTTTCAGGGCGTTCCGAGGTGGACGATTTGGGGAAACCGTATCCGCTGCTGAATCTGGCGTATGTGGAGGCGTAGGCATTTTTTTTCTCATCCCGGTGAGCTGAACTTCAGGTTTCGTACCCACCAATGGTGACATGATTATTTCTGCTTAAGCATTGCCATGACCGCACTATCACTGAGCACCACTGATTGCGCATGGATGTGGAAATGGCGATATTTCATTAACGTTGCACCAGCGACCACTTCATGAAGAATGCGCTCCTCAACCTGTGACAAACCGCCCTCATTCATTTCCAGCGCGCTCACAACAATATCCATACGTTTTGCTGGCAAAAAAGAGTACCAGGGTGAACGTGGGTGGAGTTGCAAAACAAGATCTTGCAGAACTTTTTCTGCAACAAAGAAATTGGCGATTAACAGGCGCTGGTTACTGAAGGCAGCCTCTCCTGACACTTCACGTTTGCTTTCAAGATCGCGAACAGTAATTTGATTACGACGAATTTGGATATACAGAACTGACATGAGATTCCCTTCATCATGCAAATAATTGATATGCAAAAAACCCCGGCCTTATGGACCGGGGTTTTTCTAATTTGATGCCTGGCAGTTCCCTACTCTCGCATGGGGAGACCCCACACTACCAT
>NZ_JABWMS020000219.1:0-647 GCF_013369155.2 Escherichia sp. 94.0001
CTCAGATTCAGGTTATGCCGCTCAATTCGCTGCGTATATCGCTTGCTGATTACGTGCAGCTTTCCCTTCAGGCGGGATTCATACAGCGGCCAGCCATCCGTCATCCATATCACCACGTCAAAGGGTGACAGCAGGCTCATAAGACGCCCCAGCATCGCCATAGTGCGTTCACCGAATACGTGCGCAACAACCGTCTTCCGGAGCCTGTCATACGCGTAAAACAGCCAGCGCTGGCGCGATTTAGCCCCGACATAGCCCCACTGTTCGTCCATTTCCGCGCAGACGATGACGTCACTGCCCGGCTGTATGCGCGAGGTTACCGACTGCGGCCTGAGTTTTTTAAGTGACGTAAAATCGTGTTGAGGCCAACGCCCATAATGCGGGCTGTTGCCCGGCATCCAACGCCATTCATGGCCATATCAATGATTTTCTGGTGCGTACCGGGTTGAGAAGCGGTGTAAGTGAACTGCAGTTGCCATGTTTTACGGCAGTGAGAGCAGAGATAGCGCTGATGTCCGGCGGTGCTTTTGCCGTTACGCACCACCCCGTCAGTAGCTGAACAGGAGGGACAGCTGATAGAAACAGAAGCCACTGGAGCACCTCAAAAACACCATCATACACTAAATCAGTAAGTTGGCAGCATCACC
>NZ_JABWMS020000220.1:0-645 GCF_013369155.2 Escherichia sp. 94.0001
TCTCCCCATCGCGCTTTCCATTCGAGAGCCAGTCGCGCTTCGTCTGACCACTTAACGCCACGCTCTGTACCGAATGCCTGTATAAGCTCTAATAGCTCCGCAAATTCGCTTACACGCATCCTGCTGGTTGACTGGCCTATTACCACAAAGCCATTCCCGGCAAGGTTAGGAACAACATCCTGCTGCTTTAATGCTGCGGTAAACACACACTTCCAGCTTTCTGCATCCAGCCAGCGACCATGCCATTCAACCTGACGAGAGACGTCACCTAAGCAGGCCCATAGCTTCCTGTTTTGGTCTAAGCTGCGGTTGCGTTCCTGAATGGTTACTACGATTGGTTTGGTTGGGTCTGGAAGGATTTGCTGTACTGCGTGAATAGCGTTTTGCTGATGTGCTGGAGATCGAATCTCAAAGGTTAGTTTTTTCATGACTTCCCTCTCCCCCAAATAAAAAGGCCTGCGATTACCAGCAGGCCTGTCATTAGCTCAGTGATGTAGATGGTCATCTTTTAACTCCATATACCGCCAATACCCGTTTCATCGCGGCACTCTGGCGACACTCCTTAAAAATCAGGTTCGTGCTCATCTTTCCTTCCCGTTCTTCCCTGGTAGCAAACCGGTAATACACCGTTCGCCAGACCTTACC
>NZ_JABWMS020000221.1:0-638 GCF_013369155.2 Escherichia sp. 94.0001
CTGTTTATTTTAATATAGTTCAAAGTACAATTATTAAATACTAGCCCATGATCCCTCCCCCTGATGTAATTATTATTAGACTTGTTGAATGAGTTTGCCAAAAATTTCATTCCAGGAGCTTCAAGTCCTGTGATATCACAGTTATAAAAATGACTCAGAAGTATACTCGATCCAGGACAACTACCTCCCTGAATTGTACAATCTTGAACAAAAGACTGCATAAAGAGATAAGCCCCTAATTTTTCTTGGATATTGACGGGTTGTTTAACGGTGTAGACTTGAGACGTCTCACAACTATAATGATTTATTTCGCATTTAGAAATAAAACAACCTTTAAACATACCTATTATTGATTTTTCATTTCCTGACTCTGCAGTTTTTTCATTAGGATCATAAAAATGTATGTTGTTGAACTTACAATCTTCGAAATAACAATTTTCAAAAACTGGTCCTTCAAGGGTCGGAGTTTCTATATTTCCTGAAAAAGTTACATTTTTAAAACTACAATATTTTAATGAATTTAATACATCTTTAGGCAACGAATTTAAATTGATAGTTGTATCAAAAACAGGAATTTTATTTTTAATAAGCGTCGTAAGTTTTACAGCATTATCAGAAAACTTTAATCTCTTCATGGG
>NZ_JABWMS020000222.1:0-581 GCF_013369155.2 Escherichia sp. 94.0001
TCTTCCGAGGCCTGTATGCTCGGCGGGATGGCGATGAAATGGCGTTGGCGCAAGCGTATGGAAGCCGCAGGCAAGCCAACGGATAGACCTAATCTGGTGTGCGGCCCGGTACAAATCTGCTGGCATAAATTCGCCCGTTACTGGGATGTGGAGCTGCGTGAAATCCCTATGCGCCCCGGTCAGTTGTTTATGGATCCGAAACGCATGATTGAAGCCTGCGACGAAAACACCATCGGCGTGGTGCCGACTTTCGGCGTGACCTACACCGGTAACTATGAGTTCCCGCAACCGCTGCACGATGCGCTGGATAAATTCCAGGCCGACACCGGTATTGACATCGACATGCACATCGACGCCGCCAGCGGTGGCTTCCTGGCACCGTTCGTCGCCCCGGATATCGTCTGGGACTTCCGCCTGCCGCGTGTGAAATCGATCAGTGCTTCAGGCCACAAATTCGGTCTGGCTCCGCTAGGCTGCGGCTGGGTTATCTGGCGTGACGAAGAAGCGCTGCCGCAGGAACTGGTATTCAACGTTGACTACCTCGGTGGTCAGATTGGGACTTTCGCCATCAACTTCTCCCG
>NZ_JABWMS020000223.1:0-574 GCF_013369155.2 Escherichia sp. 94.0001
GTGCCAATCCGGTACGTGGGGGACAATAGGTGGAAAACTCAAAGTTACTCAGCTTTCCACCACAGGTTATCTGGGGCAATTCGACTTCTGTGCCATTGCCAGAATGGGCAACGCAGAGGATGCCCACTACTGCCAGGTAGTTGAGAGCCCAGCAGGTTCACGCAAATGGTACAAATACGAGCATAAGACAGGTTGTATTGCGTCGTGTGTAACGCTCAATTAAGTTTGATATCCAAATACTGAAAATACCCCGGCACCACATGATGTATTTTCTGTTGGATAGGATGTTATCTGATAGGAAGTACCTGCAGGTACAGCAAAGCTGATAAAGGCTGTTTTTCCATATGCAGGGTTATTGCTGGCATTCACGCTAATTAGCGTCCCACCAACATATCCCTGCAGTCGGGATGTATTTGCACATGCACCTCCGGCAGATCCTCCATTACCTCCAGATGCATAAATAAACAATGTACTGCCCCCTGAATTCCGCCCTGAGAATGAACCTCTATGTGAACCTAAGTTTGTGTAAGAACCATTGAGCGAACCAGAAGTCTTCCACGTACCGGATTGGCAC
>NZ_JABWMS020000224.1:0-569 GCF_013369155.2 Escherichia sp. 94.0001
GAATATAGACGGAGCTATAAGTAAAGAACAAATACCAAATTTCATAAGTCAGGCAGATGCTCTATATAAAGACATAGTGGAACTTAGAAAATCCTTGCCAAATACTCGGCTAATATATGAAAAAGCATTTGCAGAATTACAGTCGTTTTTGTCCGCACTCTATAATGAAAAAGGATCGTTTAAAGAGGAATTTTCTTTTGATATTGAAAAAGTTAATTTTTTTATTTTCAAAGATATGCATGGTAGGGCACAACATATCATTAATAATATGATAGGAAGTGACAGAATTAACTTTGTTGAATCTGTCATAAAAGAAATAATTTCGCAGTCAAATGCACAAGAAGATCCTAAATATTCAGAAGGATTTATCCGAAAAGAAAGGCAAGAGTCTCATAACCAATTTGATAGAAATTTAAATTTTAAATTTAAAGATCTTGTCCCCCTATTTGACGATGTTGATATAGACAACATTAAAGCGCTAAAAAATCAACTAGAAAAAATAAAATCTTTTAAAGAATTTTACGACTCAGCACTCAATAATTTTGCTTTCGATTTTCAAAATCTAGCAG
>NZ_JABWMS020000225.1:0-545 GCF_013369155.2 Escherichia sp. 94.0001
ACCCCGACGGCAACCAGCGCCCCCGCGGCTGTTGCCACATTATCAATATTACCGGCAACACCGTTCAGCACGCCGGAGAGCGTTTTCGTCGCTCCGCTGGCTTCATTCGCGCCACCCACCCAGGCCATAAAGGCGTTTTCCACCTTTGTGATCCCGTCAGAGACCGTTTCCGGCATGGCGGCATATTCATCACGCAATACCCCCAGCTGGCTGATTAACGCAGGAACGACTTTATCCGCCGTCAGTTTGCCGTCGTCCGCCATCGCCTTAAGGTCTTTACGGGCCACGCCCATACCCGCAGCCAGTGCACGTATGATCCGGTCTCCGCTTTCATTGACCGAATTAAATTCCTCACCTCGTAACACACCCTGTGCCAGCGCCTGGCTGAACTGGGTGATCACCGAGCCCGCCTCTGCCGTACTGGCACCGGATATTTTCAGCCCTGTCGAAATGGCCTCCGTCACCTTCAGCACATCATCAGCACTGTAACCATATTCACGCATCGAGGCAGCCGAACGGGCAAACAGGGCCGCATTATCCGAAAA
>NZ_JABWMS020000226.1:0-544 GCF_013369155.2 Escherichia sp. 94.0001
CAGAAAAAATACCGCTCACCACCCTGTACCGTCAGGTCGATTTCCCAGAGTACCACCCGCGGTGACTGCTCTGACTTAACCGACTCGTTCAGACTTTCTTCGCGAATATCCTGCATCAGTTCACCACCTGCTCAATCGTACAACTGAAATCACTGTACCTGGCGTTATCTGTGACGCTCCACTCCCGGCACACCACCCTCACCGTCCGGTTATGTTTCGGCGGTCGCCACAAAAAGGCACGGTAACCACCATGCCAGGATAAAAATTCATCCAGCCAGCGCCGGGTTGACTCATCCGTCACCCGGAACACCGCCTGAAACGTCTTCAGTTGAGGATTCAGTCCTGTGGGGCGACGCTGTTCATAACCGTCACCAAACCGCACCCTCACCACCGACGGCTTCTCACTCACCTGCATCCCTTCACGCGGGACCAGATGCAGCGTTTTTATCTCAGCCACTCAGCATTCCTCCGTCACGTCGCATGGACAGCATCACCGCCTGCACCCGCTGGTCAATCAGCTGCACAAGACTGCCTGCCGCCTCCG
>NZ_JABWMS020000227.1:0-537 GCF_013369155.2 Escherichia sp. 94.0001
GGCTGTTCTCGCTTACGAACCGAAGAAGTAGCCGTTGTGCGGGGAGTAATCCCCGCATATCCGGTTGTCAGGTCAGGATGGTAAGGCACCTGCTTTACACTTTCGCCCGCGGTCAGTGATGGCTGCGGGCGATGTCGTTTTAAGGGCAATGATCAGTTTTGCCAACAGAAGTCCGAAACAGGACTCACTGTATAAATAAACAGCCATTTTGCTAAGGAAGGGTAAGATAACGGCGGGTGCCTGAAGCTTTCCGGTTTCAGGTTTACTCTGAGGTCTGGAAAGATGAAGCCCCAGGAGATATTTCTATCAACCCTGGGGCTGCCACTCCAAACCCGAACAATTTGGATGGTAGTCCCTTCTTCGCATGGAGGCAATATAAACATGCTGACGAAATATGCCCTTGTGGCAGTCATAGTGCTGTGTTTGACGGCGCTGGGATTTACGCTTCTGGTCGGAGACTCGCTGTGTGAGTTTACGGTGAAGGAACGTAATATTGAGTTTAAGGCTGTTCTCGCTTACGAACCGAAGAAGTAGCCG
>NZ_JABWMS020000022.1:0-64330 GCF_013369155.2 Escherichia sp. 94.0001
GACATATGGTTATTATTCCACTTGTATATTATCAAATATATCATGCTTTGAAAGTGACTTATCAAACACAACCTTTTTCAATGGAGAAATAAATAATCTTTTCTTAAAAAAATGTAATATATTTGGAGTATTCTTCATTAAAACAAAAATAAAAAACCTTCTCTGTGAAGATATTATGCCTGTTCGATGGACCACTCAACTTGTCAATAAGTACTTAGGTAACATATATACAGGAGTATTCAAAACACTGGGAAGTATTGATGACAAAGCGTCTCGTTTCGAAATTTTGATTCCATTGGTTCAAACATTAGTTCGCGACAATGTAACGCTAAATAATGATGTGTATCAAGAATTGAGTAAGTATATGCACGATTACGACAAAACATCTCCGGAAATGAGTAAATACCTTCAGAGCATCAATGAAAGTATGTTCCTTATGACAAACATCCCTCATCAGGATCCCCCCCCAAAGAAAGATGTTATTCAGAATAAAATTACATCTGATGTATATTAATTCACTGCAGAGAAATAAAAAAACCTGAAACATGCACTCAAATATCCTACTCTTCACTCTAATGAGTGAACCCCAGAACTTTTATAAAGAAGCGAGCAACGAAGAATATTAAACTTTCAACATTTCATCAACTTCACATCAAAAATTTAAAAACTTAAACATTAATATAAATACTAACAACCTGATCACATAATCAGGTTTGAAAATGAGTAACCTTCCATACTAGTCAATTAAGAATGATTTATGAAAAAGTATATTATTCCGTTCGTGGCGACAACGTTGATATTCAGCGTAACAACCTTCGCCAAGGATGTCGATCAAGGAACACTAACCGTTGGAGGAGAAGTTGTTGATACAACGTGTTACTTTGTTAATGGTGATTCAACAACCGATATTGTTGTCGAAGATGTTGTAACCAGTGCAATGAATCAACTTATTAATAATGAAATCTATACTTTAAAAACCGGTTCAACCGCTCATGACTTAGAAATTCAGTGTGATGGCAATACAGCACCAAATATCGAAGTATTAGCCTCAGAGTTTGATGCTAATAACTTTACGTTGAATAAAGGAACTGCTGAAAACGTTGGCTTTGCCTTTTTCCTCGGTGATGGAAATATGACAAGAATATTGCCAGGTGTAAAAACACCGCTGAAAGATAATGGTTCTGGACAATATTTTCTTAATATAATTGCACAATATGAGCGTACAAGTACCGATCCTGTAACAAAAGGTTCCGTGGAGTCAACCGTGACGATTAAAATCAGTGCAGATTAAAATTTTTATGCCGGTAGCTCTGCTACCGGTATTATTTACGGAGTGATTACATGAGAATTATAACAGCATTGCTGATGTCATTTTTTATTTTACCTGTTCATGCGGGTGTGGTCATCTATGGTACGCGTATTATCTATCCAGAAAAAACAGAGAAGTTCTCGTACAGTTAATGAATCAAAGCAAAAATGCCTCTTTGATTCAGGCATGGATCGATGATGGAAACACAACTATCGCGCCAGAAAAAATTCAGGTCCCATTTATTCTCACTCCGCTAGTAAGTCGTGTAGCAGGAGGTTCTGGCCAACAACTAAAAATAAAAAAATGCCAAACAATTTACCTCACAATAAAGAAAGTTTATTTTATCTAAATGTTATAGACATCCCTCCAAACAACCCACAAAATGCTGGAAAAAACAAAATTAAACTTGCATTACAAAACCGTATAAAGTTATTTTGGCGTCCCGAAGGAGTAGCGCCGGTAGATAAAAAAAGCCTGTCTCAATTAAATATCAAAAAGAAAGATAATGCCATCTCAATAAACAATGAAACAGCGAACTGGATAACGATTACAACTATCAAAGCCCAAAATGTGAAAGTTAATAATGAAAGTATATTACTACCTCCATTTTCTAATAACGACATTACATTAAAAAATAACAACGCCTCAGAGTATGAACTAACGGTAGTTGATGATTACGGGAATAATATCAATAGTAAAATCGCTGCAAAATAACAGGTAAAAGTCATGTTAAGGACGACACGATGGGTCGCTGCAATTATTATTTTGTATTCTTTTCCAGGTTATGCTGAAGAAACTTTTGATACACACTTTATGATCGGCGGCATGAGAGGAGAAAAAGTTTCTGAATATCATTTAGATAATAAACAACCGCTTCCAGGAAACTACGAACTTGATGTTTATGTAAACCACCAGTGGCGTGGAAAACAAGATATCATGATCCCAGAGTCACCAACCAAACCATGTCTGCCTGAGGAGCTGTTCACCAAACTGGGGGTGAAGACCGATAAGATCAATACAGAAGATAATTGTATTTCACTGGATGAAGCGGTTCATGGTGGTCAATATCAGTGAACACCGACTAAATTTAACGATCCCACAGGCGTATATCATTGAACTTGAAAGAGGCTACGTTCCCCCAGAAAGTTGGGATCGCGGCATTGATGCTTTTTATACCTCCTATAATTTAAGTCAGTATCGCTCTTATGACAGCAATAATAACAGTAATACAGCCAGTTATGGCCGATTTAACAGCGGATTAAATTTATTTAGTTGGCAGATACACTCTGATGCCAGCTATAGCAAACCTGATGATATGAAAGGCACATGGCAAAGTAATACTCTTTACCTGGAACATGGCTGGTCGCAAATATTAAGCACAATTCAGATAGGAGAAAATTATACATCCTCACTCATATTCGACTCTCTGCGATTTAGCGGAATACGCTTATTTCGCGATATGCAAATGTTACCTGATTCCATGCAGAGCTTTACACCTTTAGTACAAGGTATTGCGCAAAGTAATGCATTGATAACGGTTTCGCAAAATGGCTACATCATTTACCAAAAAGAGGTTCCCCCGGGACCATTTACTATCGCAGATTTGCAACTTTCGGGCAGCGGCTCTGATCTCGATGTCAGCATAAAAGAAGCAGATGGTAGTGTTCATTCCTTTTTGGTGCCCTACTCTTCCGTGCCCAACATGCTGTAACCAGGTGTTTCAAATTTCGATTTTATCGCCGGACGCAGTAAGATATATGGTGTAAACAATCAGGAGGACTTTCTTGAGGCAAATTATTTATATGGCCTCAACAATCTTGTGACACTGTATGGCGGTACGATTTTAACCGATAACTATAATGCAATAACGTTAGGAAATGGTTGGAATACACCGCTGGGTGCTATTTCTTTTGACGCTACCCGATCGAGTAGTAAGTTAAATAATGATAAAATACACGAAGGTACAAGCTATCAGGTCGCCTATAATAAATATTTAGTGCACACGGCTACTCGCTTTAGCGTAGCCGCATGGCGTTATGCTTCACAGGATTATAGAACATTCAGCGACCATCTTCACCAAAATGATAAAAACAATCATCAGAGTGATTATGATCATTTTTATGATAATGGCAGAAAAAACAGCCTTTCTGCCAATATCATGCAACCTTTATCCACCGGCATAAAAATTGCTCTCAACGATGAACAGAACTTATTTTGTACCATTACTTTTAAAAACGTTATCGATGAAAATAAAACATATATATGTCAGTAAAAGGAGTTTACTATGAAGTGGCTTTTATTGCTCTCCTTGAGTCTATATTCTTTTATTGTGCAAAGTGCTCCCTGTACACTGACCAATGTCGGTGAACAACGTGGAACTTACACTCTAAAACCACTTAATGTGAAAGGTAATCTCGCTGTTGAAAAAATTGAAAACACTGGAAATATCATTGAGTGTGCGGATTTGCAAGATACGACCAACGCCATTAAAGTTCATTTTTTAACACTGAACGCCTTAAGGTTTAAAGTGGGGGGGTCGTCATTATATTATTAATTTTCCTTTTGAATCTAACGGTAAAAAAATAGAACTACCCGGCAAATCATCTTATAATTTAGAAGAAATCTTATCTGCAATAAATTTCACGATTCCATATTCTATTACTTCGTTACCAGATAATTCTTATATCTCAGATATTTTTCCAGGGGCACCTTTTCCTTTGTTGTTCGAAATTGAAGTGAGCTCATGCATAGGGAGTAATACTAATTGTAACAGCGTCCGCTTTAACTTTAATTTAAATACCATTTTACAGGTTAACTTAATGACTTGTGGTTTTGAAGACAAATCCATCGACACTGGACGATTTGTACTGTCTCGTATCAATAGTGAAAATTATCAGTTTCATCATATAAGATTTGACTGCATCCAGGGCGAGCAAGGTGAATTAGTTTTTGAACCCAGCGAAGTTGAATATTACTTTGAACCAGTGACGATACAGGAGTCAGGGAGCAGCATATTAAAAAATGAGTTAGAAAATAGTGAGGAAGGTGCTGGTCAAGTAGGCTTTCAACTCTCGAATGATGATACGAATGAAATCCTGTATGGCAAAAGCAATAGCTATGCTTTTCAGCATCCCCATGAAGGAAGTAATCAGATTCCTCTTTTTATT
Organism: Escherichia sp. 94.0001; assembly: GCF_013369155.2. NCBI lineage: Bacteria > Pseudomonadati > Pseudomonadota > Gammaproteobacteria > Enterobacterales > Enterobacteriaceae > Escherichia > Escherichia sp. 94.0001. The sequence goes on from NZ_JABWMS020000022.1 coordinate 4,477, forward strand.
CGCCCGCGTACATATGGAAATAATGTCTCAAGCGGGCAAATAATGAGCCGAGTCAAAATTGTGGTTATATACAACTAATCTATCTCCCCCACCTTAACTTTGGGGGAGTTGCCGATTAACGCGCCGCAGGACTAAAAAGCGCAGAATAATCCGTATTGCAGATTCGCTGTACCGCTGGATGCTGAATCATCCGCTCAGCAAAAATGGCATGGTACTCTTCCATCACATTTTCTACGCGACCAATTTCCACGACAGTTTTATCGGCATAAAAGTCATATGCATAAAGCGTTGGAGCAACGAAGATTGCATTGTGCATCGCACCAAAAGCTTTCATTAATGCGGCATCATCAAACTCGCCAAGGATTTCTACGTTTAATCCCTGGGAGTTAAACCAGTTAAGCAATTTGCGTCCCAACATTGAACGCCGTCCAGGAATCAAAAGCCGCCGTTCTTCCAGACAAGCCGGGAATGGTTTTTCCGGTGGTGGATTTGTACACCAGAAGCTCACGCCACATTCGCCAATTCTCACGGAGAACAGGCCTTCCTGCTGCGTAGAATCTATCGGGCAATCGGAAATGATCATATCCAGTTTATGCTGACTTAATTGCTCCAGCAGCATTTCGTGGGTGGATTCGAAGCAGCGAAGATGAATCGGCTCACCTTCTACCACTGCGGCGTTCAGTACGCTACTGACCAGGCGTTTGGAAAGTGCATCAGCCACGCCAACGTCAAACAATAAATTGGACTCTTTGCGATAGTTCACGATATCCAGCATTTCCTGGCTTAAGGTAAACATTTTATCGGCATAGCGATAGACCAGCTCTCCCAGTTCGCTGGGTTCGAGACCACGTCCCTTGCGCTTAAATAGTTTACCTTGCAGGCGCTCTTCCAGCGCCCGGATCTGCCCGGTAATGGTTTGTGGTGTTAAATAAAGCGCCTCCGCTGCGCCAACCACGGAACCTTCTTTATAGACATGCCAGAAGTAATACAAGTGGTTGTAATTGATATGAGACATGCTCATTTCTCTCCCTGATAATAATGAAAAGGGAGCCGTTTATGGCTCCCCGGTAAACCGTCCTGTCAAACTGATGGACGTAAACGAACGCGTAACCAGCTGTAGCCAATTACCGCCGAAGAGATAGAACCGACCAGGATACCGAGTTTCGCCCAATTAATCAGTTCTGGATCTACGCTACCAAAGGCCAGGCTGGCAATAAAGATAGACATAGTAAAACCGATACCGCACAGGATCCCCACCGCCATAATTTGCTGATAAGTCGTTCCCTCAGGCAGATGCGCCAGTTTCAAACGCAGCGCCAACCAGCAGAACAGACTAATCCCCAGCGGTTTGCCAATCAGCAAGCCAGCGATGATCCCCAATGGCAGAATGGAGGTCAAGCCATCCAGCGTGACGCCTTGCAGTGAAACGCCAGCATTAGCAAATGCAAACAGCGGCAAAATCAGATATGCCACCCACGGGTGCAACACATGCTCCAGTCGCTTCGCTGGAGAACGCCCATGCTTCTCTTTCAAAGGAATAAAGAAGCCGACAATTACCCCCGCCAGTGTTGCGTGAACCCCCGATTTCAACACCGCAGTCCACAACACCACACCAACCAGAATATAAACGCCCGTGCGGCGTACACCACACAGATTCAGTACCGCGAGTACGGCAATTGCAACGGCCGCGACGCCAAGAGAGGCCATCGATAAGTCATTAGTGTAGAACAATGCGATGATAATGATGGCCCCAAGATCGTCGATAATAGCCAGAGCCATCAAAAAGATCTTCAGCGCTAACGGAACACGACTTCCCAACAGCGCCAGCACACCAAGTGCAAAGGCTATGTCAGTAGCCGCCGGGATCGCCCACCCTTCGCGGGTAATCGGATCGGCATAGTTAAAGGCCAGATAGAGCAATGCTGGCACAATCATCCCACCAATAGCGGCGATAACTGGAAATGCGGCCTGGCGTAAGCTGGCTAGCGATCCTTGCATCAGTTCACGTTTAACTTCCAAACCAACTAACAGGAAAAATACCGCCATCAGCGCGTCATTTATCCATAACAGCATGTTTTTGTTGATTTCGAGTGAACCAACCCGGAGCTGAACCGGCGTCTCCAGAAAGTCGTGATACCATCCACTGGTTGCGCCGCTATTGGCCATAATCATCGCCAGGATAGCGGCAATGATAAGAATAATGCCTCCCGAGGCATCACTGCTAAAGAATCGATGCAGATGTTTCACTTTTTATTTCTCTTTCAGGTGAATAGATCGTTTTTACTATTTTATCCCGCACAAATCATCGTTAAAATCAGATTATAGTGTAGGAATAATTCGTTTTTTACGAGCCATTGAAGGATTTGCGTCATCAGTGATGAGATGAGTTTTTGACGGCTGTAAGCGCTGACATGTGACCCTAAGCCCTGATAATCATAGCTTAAGGTCAGGATTTCTGAGGGATTAATTAGGAAAAGTAATAATAAAATCGCACTGTGCTATAGCTGTTTATTCCAGAGATGCTTGAAAATATCTAATGTTGAGACAACATTGGCAGGCGACATTCGGTTTAATGAGGGTAGAAAGGGATGAGCCTCCAGGAAGTTGATAAAACGAGTCGCGCTTGCCAACGTCGAATACCGCATTTCATTTGCTTTCTTGTTTCCTGTAAGGTTACAAACAGCCATTGAATAATCACGGGCGGAAAATGCACGCCAGACATTATTTCTCACGCCACCACTCAAAAATAACCGCGGCGGCGTATCATAATGAGTCGTTTTCTCGCCGCGTTCTTTCACAAAGGAAATATGGCACCGGCTTTGATGAATGTGCTGTAAGTTAGCCATCAGACAACCGCCTAATATAAAGCACTCGTGATCAAGGTAGTGTTGAATATTTATAGAATATGCTTCAGTCAGTGCTCTAACCAGTTCAAAATGGCGATATGCCGGAAGAACCGGTTTCACCAGCATCCCCGGATCGTTTTGATGTAATATCGCCCGACCATAATCAATATCAAATAAGGTATCACGCCGCATAGTAAGTAACTCCTTGCGTTGTACGTGATGCGCCAGTGTACCTGGAGACAAACGCTCTTCATAACTTGATGCATATTGATAATGCGACTCTACCGCTGATGAAGAATAATTTGTTGAAATAGCGACGACTCTACCGCTTTGTTCTTCTGCGGTAACAAGACTATAAAGATAGTTGTTACTACCGTTAAACTTTACGCGAAAAGCGCGGGTAGCGAGAGAAATATCAGAAGCAGAAGAGTACTGGCAACTTTCTTTATAGTTTACTTCCCGGGCTAGTTTCATCAACTCACGGTTAAGCCCTGTGCTATTAAGAAGTAATAATTTACGGATATCTGCAAGTGAGGCCCCTTGCTCAATCATCAATGCTAAATGTGTTCTTCGCGGCGTTGTATTTACATGATCCAGAGTGATAAAAGTTCTGGAACAATGATGACAATACATTCTCCTCTGCCCCTGAGCTGAATAGCCATACTTTTTCAGAGATGTGCTTCCGCAAGCTGAACATTGTGGAACCAACCCTCTCCATGAATGATTAACACGATTACGATAAATATTAAGAGATCGTTCAGATATCACAGGAAACAAGTAACCGCATTCCCGACATAAAATATTTTTGCCTTGTGCAATATAATTCTGACTATTCAACAACCCCAGGTTTTTGCATCTTGGTGTTTTGCAACAATCAACATTTACGTTGGTAAACATATTCACTCCCTGCGAATACCCGGATATTATCGTCATATGTCAAAGAAAAGAACCTGATTCAATGTGTAACATTGAATCAGGCGGGCATAGCCCTGAAAGGCATACATTACATTTATTATGGTTACCAGGTTAGCCCCAGGTTACCGCTTCCGGTTTATCACCTCTGGCTTTCATTAATGAATCATTATCAATATCGGCTTTATACTTTAAGAAATTACCATACATTTGTTTTTCAATGTCTGGATTTTTACCTATCTGATTAATGGTCTCAAAACGATCGGTTTTGAGGTTGTATAGGTACTTTGGCTTATTGTTACGATCGATGATCATTTTCCAGTCACCATCACGTATCGCCCATTCGTCGGTTGGATCATCCTGGAATGGCATGTCAATTCCGAAGATTAATGGCTTTTCACGTTTTAGCGCCTTGTTCTCAAGGACAGGAACCAACGATTCGCCATCAAAAGTGCGGTCCGTCGGTAATTTGAAGTTCATCATTTTCGCCAGCGTAGGCATCCAGTCCAGACCATAAACGGGAGTATCTGAAACCATTCCCTTTGGAAGATGCTTTCCGTATTTAATAATCGCCGGAACACGGATGCCGCCTTCCCAAAGATTATCCTTGCGACCACGTAATCCATCAGTTTCCCCTGCCAAATTCAGTTCATAAACTTTACGTGCTTCACGGGTTACTGGGCCGTTATCACTGGTAAAAATAACGATGGTGTTATCTTCTTCACCCATCGCTTTGATTTTATCCAGTACTTTTCCAACCTGAGCATCCAGATAACTGATGTTGGCATAATATTCCCCCACACCACGCCAGGGTTTATCCGCCCAGTCGCCATAAAATAAATCAGGATGCTGCTTCTGATACGCGCTCATATATTGTGAGTACATGTCGAGGTATTTTTTGGGCGAAGCCAGGGGGCTATGCACTTCGGTAAAAGCGACATAAAGGAAGAAAGGCTTACTATCCTTTTTGTTATCCAACCAGTTAACGACTTCCGAACTGACATACTCACCACTCATTTTATCGGCACGAGGTGTGGGTTGCCCGTTACGCAACCAACCCGTCGGATACACCATGCCAAAACGGGGACGCTCCTTCGCATTATCCAGAGTAGCGTCGGTAACAAAACCCGCCGTATTAACCAGTGAGTAATCAAAGCCCATATCTTGTGCTTGTGGCTGATCGGTGCGATCGCCGCCTGCATTCAGATGCAGCTTACCCATCATTGCCGTGTCGTACACTTGCGCTTTGAGTAGATTAGCAATCGTGAGTTCGTTACGCCCTAAGGCAACATCTTTGCCTGAAGGAATCCATGAGCGAATTCCAGTACGAAATGGCATCCGGCCGGTTAATAGCCCAGCGCGTGAAGGTGAACTTAAAGGGGCGGGGGCATAGTAGTCAGTAAATTTGACCCCTTCCTGGGCAAGCCTGTCGATATTAGGTGTTTTAACGATCTGATGACCATATGTTGCTAAATCGCCATAACCTAAATCATCCGCCATAATAATGACTAAATTAGGTTGTTTAGCCTCTGCGGCTAAGGCAGGACTAAAAGCATTCCCTGTGCAAACTGCAAGGCCGATCAAACTGGCCATTAATGTTTTCTGCATAATTATTCCCTGATGAAAATTAGAAATCATAACCAAGCATATAAATCATTTGATCGCCAAAACCATCGTAGCCCAACTTATTATCGAAATAACGCCACGTCACACTGGCTTTCCAGCGAGGATAGAACTTCCAGGCCACTGTTAAACCGCCATTTAGCCCATTCCGACCAAATTGTTGTTCCGCATAGGCATCATTTCTGTCCAGTTCTATTTCATTCCAGTTAGATAAAACAAATTTTTCGTCAAATAACGTAAAAGGTAATACTGCTGTCCAGCCAACAACATAACCATTCCAGCCATTTGTTTGTCCATATTTGGCTGAGACGTAGTCACCAGATTGATTATGTAATCCAATATACGGTTTAAAAAAGCCCCACTCGCCGTTCCAGCCGAGGTAACCGAATCCATAAAACATGTCCAGATCGTCACCCCATGAGTTATCCCATTGGCCATAAATTTTGCCAAAGAATGTCATATCAGAGTCAAAGAGTCTGACATGCGTCATTGCTGAAACCGTATGATTTCTCCCTGCTACAGCATGATTGAGTACATTACTTTCATAAAATGAGTAAAATTCTGCTTCTTTAAAATTTACCCCAAAATCCGCAGTCACTTTCCATACTTCACCACGGTGAGTATTTACAAATCCACTATTCCAGTCTGCATAACCTGCATTTATTGAGCCAAAGGAACCTTTATATTCTAATGAAGAATATGCAGGAAGATGATAGAAAATCGTTGTCAGGGCACACGCAATAAGAAGCCGTCTTTTGGCAGACATATAATATGCTCTCCATTCATTGTTTTTATGGTTCCATAGAAATCAATACATCAGATAATTTATTTTGATTAAGAACGACTCAGAAAGTATATTTAAAGGTGAATGGCAAAGCGTGATGGAGATCGCAGATTACTTTTACCCCCGGGTGTGGAGGTATCGTGTTTCAAAAAGTGTGTCGATTTTAAATATCACTCATTGATTTATAAACATTTTTCCTCACAAAAAGAAAATTCAATTCTGTACAAGAATATTTTGTATCTTCTATTACTTTCTCCAGTAATAACTCACCATTCAGGCATAACTTAAACCTCTTGTTCATAATCTCAACTTTTGTAAATGAAAACGCACATAAGAGTTAAAATAAACAATGTACTAAAGATTAATTACGCAAAAATGCGAGGCGTCTTCAGGATTAGAATCGATAAAACAGAATGGGTTAAAGAGAGCGATATAATAGCGGCGGGTGCTTGAGGCTGTCTGTCTCAGGCATTAGCTGAACGGCAGATAGAGAAAAGCCCCGAGTGATATTTTACCATCAACCCGAGGCCCCCTATATGCAGAACACATGTAGAGTGCCTCTTACTGACCGTAAGGTCAAGGAGAAGAGAGCAATGAAGCAGCATAAGGCGATGATTGTCGCCCTGATCGTCATCTGTATCACCGCCGTAGTGGCGGCGCTGGTAACGAGAAAAGACCTCTGTGAGGTTCACATCCGAACTGGCCAGACGGAGGTTGCTGTTTTCACGGCTTACGAATCCGAGTAAGAGCAACGGCGGGGAGTGATCCCCGCCACTTTACAGGTGCTCGCATATCTTCAACGCACCCTATTTTTACCCAAGCCTGCCCATAGGCAGGCTTTTGGGGAGGTTAGCGAGTCAGGTCGTCAAAAAACTTCTTCACACCATCAAAGAAGCTCTTTGAACGCGGGCTGTTGTGCTCACCGGTTGGGCCACCGAAGCTTTCCTGCAGCTCTTGCAGCAGCTGTTTCTGCTTCTCGTTCAGACCTACCGGTGTTTCGACGACAACGCGGCACAGCAAGTCACCTTGCGCACCGCCGCGAACAGACTTGACGCCTTTACCGCGCATACGGAACAGCTTACCGGTCTGGGTTTCGCCAGGCACTTTCAGTTTGACGCGACCATCAAGGGTCGGTACTTCGATTTCGCCACCCAGCGCTGCCATAGCGAAGTTGATCGGGACTTCGCAATACAGGTTGTTGCCTTCACGCTCGAAAATCGGGTGCTGTTTAACCTGAACCTGAACGTATAGATCGCCTGCCGGTGCGCCATGCTCGCCCGCTTCACCTTCGCCCGCAAGACGGATGCGGTCTCCAGTGTCCACTCCTGCCGGGATTTTAACGGACAGCGTTTTGCTGCGCTCAACACGACCATGACCATGACATTTGTTGCACGGATCTTTGATCAGCGTACCGCGGCCCTGACAGTGTGGACAGGTCTGCTGTACAGCGAAGAAGCCCTGGCGCATCTGCACCTGACCAGAGCCATGACAGGTCGGACAGGTCTGCGGCTGTGTACCTGGTTTTGCACCGCTACCGTGGCAAACGTCACACTCTTCCAGAGTCGGAATGCGGATCTCTTTGGTCACGCCACGTACAGCTTCTTCGAGGGTGAGCTCCATGTTATAGCGTAAATCAGCACCGCGCGCCGCACGTTGACGACCACGTCCGCCGCCAAAAATATCGCCGAAAACGTCACCAAAAATATCGCTGAAGTCTGCGCCGCCGCCAAAACCGCCGCCGCCCATGCCGCCTTGCTCAAACGCAGCATGACCATACTGATCGTATGCCGCACGTTTTTGCGAGTCGGTCAGAACTTCATAAGCTTCCTTGATCTCTTTAAATTTCGCCTCGGCCTCTTTGTCACCCTGGTTACGGTCCGGGTGGTATTTCATGGCCAGGCGTTTGTAGGCCTTTTTGATTTCACGCTCTTCCGCTGTTTTGGAAACGCCTAAAATCTCGTAATAATCTTGCTTAGCCATCTTTTTTAAATTGCCCCTAGATGAATGCACGGGCGGAGAGGAAATTCCCCTTCGCCCGTGTCAGTATAATTACCCGTTTATAGGGCGATTATTTTTTGTCTTTGACTTCTTCAAATTCAGCGTCGACAACATCGTCATCTTTCGCGTTGTTTGCAGAAGCATCAGCACCGGCAGTCTGCTGCTGGGCATGTTGCTGCTGGGCGATTTCCATCAGTTTCTGGGAAACCTGTGCCAGTTCCTGCATTTTCGCTTCGATAGCGGCTTTGTCTTCACCTTTCAGAGCAGTTTCCAGTGCAGTCAGCGCAGACTCGATAGCAGTTTTGTCGTCAGCCGGCAGTTTGTCGCCTGCTTCTTCAACCTGCTTACGGGTGCTGTGCAGCAGATGGTCGCCCTGGTTGCGAGTCTGTACCAGCTCTTCAAACTTACGGTCAGCTTCGGCGTTAGCTTCTGCGTCGCGTACCATTTTCTGGATTTCATCTTCGTTCAGACCAGAAGAAGCCTTGATGGTGATCTTCTGCTCTTTACCGCTGTTTTTATCTTTCGCGGAAACGTGCAGGATACCGTCAGCATCGATATCGAAGGTAACTTCGATCTGCGGCATACCGCGCGGTGCCGGGTTGATACCATCCAGGTTGAACTGACCCAGAGATTTGTTATCAGCTGCACGTTTACGTTCACCCTGCAGCACGTGGATGGTTACCGCAGACTGGTTATCTTCAGCGGTAGAGAACACCTGGCTGTGCTTGGTCGGGATAGTGGTGTTTTTCGCGATCAGCGTCGTCATCACACCGCCCATGGTTTCGATACCCAGAGACAGCGGGGTAACGTCCAGCAGCAGTACGTCTTTTACGTCACCAGTCAGAACACCACCCTGAACAGCAGCGCCGATTGCTACAGCTTCGTCCGGGTTAACGTCTTTACGCGGCTCTTTACCAAAGAATTCAGCAACTTTCTTCTGAACCATTGGCATACGAGTCTGACCACCCACGAGGATAACGTCGTCGATATCAGATACGGACAGGCCAGCGTCCTGCAGTGCAACTTTCAGCGGCTCAATGGAACGGTTTACCAGGTCTTCAACCAGGCTTTCCAGTTTCGCACGAGTCACTTTGATGTTCATGTGTTTCGGACCGGTCGCGTCTGCAGTGATATACGGCAGGTTAACGTCGGTCTGCTGAGCGGAAGAAAGTTCGATTTTCGCTTTTTCTGCCGCTTCTTTCAGGCGCTGCATTGCCAGCGGATCGTTGCGCAGGTCAATGCCCTGATCTTTCTTGAATTCTTCAACCAGATAGTTAATCAGACGGCTGTCGAAGTCTTCACCACCCAGGTGGGTATCACCGTTGGTTGCCAGAACTTCGAAGGTTTTTTCGCCGTCAACTTCGTCGATTTCGATAATAGAAATATCGAAAGTACCACCACCCAGGTCATAAACCGCGATAGTACGGTTGCCAGTACCTTTGTCCAGACCATAAGCCAGCGCAGCTGCGGTCGGTTCGTTGATGATACGTTTTACTTCCAGACCAGCGATACGGCCTGCGTCTTTGGTTGCCTGACGCTGAGCATCGTTAAAGTATGCCGGTACGGTAATAACAGCTTCAGTTACCGGTTCGCCCAGGTAATCCTCCGCGGTTTTCTTCATTTTTTTCAGCACTTCAGCAGAAATCTGCGGCGGTGCCATTTTTTGGCCTTTAACTTCGACCCAAGCGTCGCCGTTATCAGCAACAATAATTTTGAACGGCATGATGGAAACATCACGCTGTACTTCTTCGTCCTGGAAGCGGCGGCCAATCAGGCGTTTAATCGCAAACAGGGTGTTTTGCGGGTTCGTCACTGCCTGACGTTTAGCCGGCTGACCAACCAGAGTTTCACCATCCTGGGTATAGGCAATGATAGAAGGCGTGGTGCGATCGCCTTCGGCGTTCTCCAGCACTCGCGGAGTGGTGCCATCCATAATCGCTACACAAGAGTTGGTAGTACCCAGGTCGATACCAATTATTTTACCCATCTAAACGTCTCCACTATATATTCGGTCATCATGTGGTTGTGAGTCTGTAATAGGGGCGAAACGTCTGGTTTCAACTGCCCAATTTCATTTTTTTGCAGACTCACTCACTGCGGTTGACTACTAAATGGGGTCGTAACCCACGTCATCAAGGGGGAGATGCAAAAATTTTTTGTGCTTTTGCGCAGAAATTTCGCGATATGCCAGAACAAGACACGAAACTGACAGCAATTTTATTCATATAAAGAATGAATGGCAGCCAAGACATTCATAGAAAAATTGTAATAAAAAGAAAATATTACGTACCTGAATCTTCTCTTTATCAGCAGTAAACTAGTGGGTATTCATCCCCTACCTCTCCCCACTAAGAGAATACTTATGAAATCCGTTTTTACGCTTTCCGCCAGCCTGGCGATTAGCCTGCTGCTGTGCTGCACGGCGCAGGCAAACAACCATAAAATCCTCGGCGTCATTGCCATGCCGCGTAACGAAACCAACGATCTGGCGCTGAAACTTCCTGTTTGCCGCATTGTTAAGCGTATACAACTCTCTGCCGACCATGGCGATTTACAGTTAAGTGGTGCATCGGTTTATTTCAAAGCCGCCCGTAGCGCCAGTCAGAGCCTGAATATTCCTTCAGAAATAAAAGAAGGGCAAACCACTGACTGGATCAACATTAACAGCGATAACGACAATAAACGCTGCGTCTCAAAAATCACCTTTTCCGGCCATACGGTGAACTCATCGGATATGGCCACGCTGAAAATTATCGGCGACGACTAACGCCAGAATATAGAAGCCACAAAAAATGAATGTTAATTACCTGAATGATTCAGATCTGGATTTTCTCCAGCATTGTAGTGAGGAACAATTGGCAAATTTCGCCCGGCTGCTCACCCATAATGAAAAAGGCAAAACTCGCCTCTCCAGCGTACTGATGCGCAACGAACTGTTTAAATCGATGGAAGGACATCCCGAGCAACATCGCCGCAACTGGCAGCTGATTGCCGGAGAATTACAGCATTTTGGTGGCGATAGTATCGCCAACAAACTGCGTGGACACGGTAAATTGTATCGGGCCATTTTGCTCGATGTTTCAAAACGATTGAAGCTGAAAGCCGACAAAGAGATGTCTACGTTTGAAATTGAGCAACAGTTACTGGAACAATTTCTGCGTAATACCTGGAAGAAAATGGACGAGGAACATAAGCAGGAGTTTCTGCACGCGGTCGATGCCAGGGTGAATGAGCTGGAAGAGCTGCTGCCGCTGCTGATGAAAGACAAATTATTGGCAAAAGGCGTGTCGCATTTGCTTTCCAGCCAATTGACCCGCATTTTACGCACCCACGCAGCAATGAGCGTACTTGGGCATGGTTTGCTGCGCGGCGCGGGGCTGGGAGGCCCTGTAGGCGCGGCACTAAATGGGGTTAAAGCGGTCAGCGGCAGCGCCTATCGCGTGACGATTCCAGCCGTACTGCAAATCGCCTGCCTGCGCCGGATGGTTAGTGCCACTCAGGTCTGATACCGGAAACCGGGGAAAATTTTCATTTTCCCTTCAAAAGATCGTAGACACTGCCCCACTGGCTGATTATTATGCCGCGCCCTGAAAACACTACAGTTATTCAGGGAAATTATTTCACCATTCATTCGATGATGATTTTTGAGGAATTATGGGCAACACTAAGTTGGCTAATCCGGCACCGCTGGGCCTGATGGGCTTCGGCATGACCACCATTCTGCTTAACCTGCACAACGTGGGTTATTTCGCTCTTGACGGTATTATTCTTGCAATGGGCATTTTCTACGGCGGCATCGCGCAAATTTTTGCTGGTCTGCTGGAGTACAAAAAAGGCAACACTTTCGGTTTAACCGCATTCACCTCTTACGGTTCTTTCTGGCTGACGCTGGTTGCGATTCTGCTGATGCCGAAACTGGGTCTGACCGATGCGCCAAATGCACAGTTCCTTGGTATCTACCTTGGTCTGTGGGGCGTATTTACGCTGTTTATGTTCTTCGGCACGCTGAAAGGCGCACGCGTTCTGCAATTCGTTTTCTTTAGCCTGACCGTGCTGTTTGCCCTGCTGGCGATCGGTAATATTGCCGGTAATGCCGCGATCATCCACTTTGCCGGCTGGATTGGTCTGATCTGCGGTGCCAGCGCAATCTATCTGGCGATGGGTGAAGTGCTGAATGAGCAGTTTGGTCGCACCGTTCTGCCGATTGGTGAATCCCACTAATTGTTTTGAGATCCCCCCGCTCGGGGGGATTTTTTTATTCGCTAACTTCGCGTCTTGCACTCTTCGGTCTGAATGCTGCAACCACTTCCGGTGCCGTTTCAACGTATGGCCCTTCCAGCAACTGAATGCAGTACGGTACGCTGGCAAAAATACCGTGTACCACAACGTTACCCTCAGCATCCTTCACCCCTTCCAGCGTCTCTTTAATAGACTTCGGCTGACCGGGTAAGTTAAGGATTAGTGCTTGTTTGCGAATCACGCCCACCTGGCGCGAAAGGATCGCGGTTGGAACAAAATGCAGGCTAATTTGGCGCATCTGTTCACCAAAGCCCGGCATCTCGCGGTCCGCTACTGCCAGCGTCGCATCGGGCGTGACGTCACGACGCGCCGGACCAGTTCCGCCCGTGGTGAGCACCAGATGGCAACTCATTTCATCCACCAGCTCACACAACGTTTGCTCAATGATCGCCTGCTCATCGGGGATTAAGCGGGTTTCCAGTTCAAACGGCGTGGTCAGCGCCGATGTCAGCCATTCTTCCAGTGCAGGGATGCCTTTATCCTGATAAACGCCGCTGGATGCGCGATCAGAGATGGAAACTAAGCCAATACGTAAAGTATTCATCAAGATTTTTCCGTTTAAACAGTCTCGTTAAACAGAATGATACACTGCGAAGGGAGTGACAGACAGGCTTCAGAAGAGGTAGCGTGACCGACTTCCCGGTCACGCTAAGAATGATTACAGCAGATCGCCGATCATTTTTTCCAGTTTTTCCTGGTCAACAGCAAACTTACGGATACCTTCCGCCAGTTTATCTACTGCCATTGGATCCTGGTTGTGCTGCCACAGGAACTCGGACTCAGTGATACGCGCCGGACGCGCTTTCACTTCGCCGGTGTAAGACAGTTTACGCTCGATAGCCCCTTCGCTCTCAGCCAGCTCTTTCAGCAGTGCCGGTGCGATGGTCAGACGGTCGCAGCCTGCCAGTTCCAGAATTTCGCCGATGTTACGGAAGCTTGCGCCCATAACCACGGTTTCATAACCGTGCTCTTTGTAGTACTGGTAGATTTCAGATACAGAAACCACACCCGGATCTTCTGCCGGAGCGTACTCTTTCTTATCGGTATTCGCTTTGTACCAGTCAAGAATACGGCCAACAAATGGCGAGATCAGGAACACGCCTGCTTCCGCACAAGCACGAGCCTGAGCGAAGGAGAACAGCAGGGTCAGGTTACAGTTGATACCTTCTTTTTCCAGCTGTTCTGCAGCACGGATACCCTGCCAGGTAGAAGCCAGTTTGATCAGAATACGATCGTTGCTAATACCTGCATCGTTGTAGAGTTTGATCAGGCGTTTTGCTTTCGCAATTGACGCTTCGGTGTCATAGGAAAGACGCGCATCAACCTCAGTTGAGATACGGCCCGGAACCAGTTTCAGGATTTCCAGACCAATATTTACTGCCAGTTTGTCGGTCGCGTCCACGATCTGCTGCGCGCGATCGTTGCTCTGCTGTTTCGCCCAGGCGACAGCATCATCAATCAACTTACGATATTCCGGAATCTGCGCTGCGTTAAGAATGAGAGAAGGGTTGGTTGTGGCATCCTGCGGTTGATACAGCTTCATTGCCGCGATGTCCCCAGTGTCGGCCACTACGGTGGTGTACTGACGAAGGGAGGTCAATTTGTCCGTCATGATAGTATTTCTCTTTAAACAGCTTGTTAGGGGGATGTAACCGGTCTGCCCTGATGATATCACGACGCAACGTCAGCGCAACCGCCGACAAGACGGTTATCGCCTGGCGAGACTGTTTCGGATTTCTGACACTGCGTTGATATCGCCCGCCATTTTTATACAAAACCTCATGTATGCTACGCAGAAGTTATCAACTACCTCGTAGCGTATATACTTCTTAAACAATTGGTAACGTTTACACAGGAAAGTCATCGCGACCGGCAATAAGAGGGATATGCATGCCAGATTTTTTTTCCTTTATTAACAGCGTCCTCTGGGGCTCGGTAATGATTTACCTGCTCTTCGGCGCAGGTTGTTGGTTCACTTTTCGCACCGGTTTTGTGCAGTTTCGCTACATCCGCCAGTTTGGCAAAAGTCTTAAAAATAGCATTCATCCACAGCCAGGCGGTTTAACCTCATTTCAGTCATTGTGTACCAGTCTTGCGGCGCGCGTGGGTAGCGGTAACCTGGCTGGCGTTGCACTGGCAATTACCGCCGGTGGACCTGGAGCCGTCTTCTGGATGTGGGTTGCCGCGTTTATTGGCATGGCGACTTCTTTTGCTGAATGCTCCCTCGCACAACTTTATAAAGAACGTGACGTCAGTGGGCAGTTTCGCGGCGGGCCAGCATGGTATATGGCGCGAGGACTGGGGATGCGCTGGATGGGCGTTCTGTTCGCCCTCTTTTTACTCATCGCCTACGGCATAATTTTCAGCGGAGTTCAGGCGAACGCCGTTGCCCGCGCTCTGAGTTTTTCTTTCGATTTCCCTCCGCTGGTGACAGGTATTATTCTCGCTGTCTTTGCTCTGCTGGCAATCACTCGCGGTCTTCATGGCGTCGCCCAGCTCATGCAGTGGTTTGTCCCGTTGATGGCGTTAATCTGGGTACTGACCAGTCTGGTGATTTGCGTAATGAATATCGGGCAACTTCCCCACGTCATTTGGTCTATTTTTGAGAGTGCTTTTGGCTGGCAGGAAGCGGCAGGCGGCGCGGCGGGATATACCTTAAGCCAGGCGATTACTAACGGTTTTCAGCGCAGTATGTTTTCCAATGAGGCGGGAATGGGGTCGACGCCAAACGCGGCAGCGGCAGCTGCGTCCTGGCCTCCGCATCCCGCAGCGCAAGGGATTGTCCAGATGATTGGCATTTTTATCGACACCCTGGTCATCTGTACGGCAAGCGCCATGCTGATATTACTGGCGGGTAACGGCACAACCTACATGCCGCTGGAAGGTATTCAGCTTATCCAGAAGGCGATGCGGGTGCTAATGGGCTCCTGGGGTGCGGAGTTTGTTACCCTCGTGGTTATTCTGTTTGCCTTCAGCTCCATCGTTGCCAACTACATTTATGCCGAAAACAATCTCTTCTTCTTACGCCTGAACAACCCTAAAGCGATCTGGTGTCTGCGAATCTGCACCTTCGCAACGGTCATCGGCGGCACCTTGCTAAGTCTTCCGCTGATGTGGCAACTGGCAGATATCATAATGGCCTGCATGGCTATTACCAATTTGACCGCCATATTACTGCTCTCGCCTGTGGTTCATACCATTGCCAGTGATTATCTACGCCAGCGTAAACTCGGCGTGCGCCCGGTGTTTGATCCGTTGCGTTATCCGGATATTGGTCGCCAGCTTTCTCCGGACGCGTGGGATGATGTTTCGCAGGAGTAATCACAACTATCGATCAACTCATTCTCTTTTTTTGCTAAAGTCGGCATAAATTTCCCGCAAGGACTGGATATGCTGATTCTTATTTCACCTGCGAAAACGCTCGATTACCAAAGCCCGTTGCCCACCACGCGCTATACGCTGCCGGAGCTGTTAGACAACTCCCAGCAGCTGATCCATGAAGCGCGGAAACTGACGCCTCCGCAGATTAGCACGCTGATGCGCATCAGCGACAAACTGGCGGGTATCAACGCCGCTCGCTTTCATGACTGGCAGCCAGATTTCACGCCAGAGAATGCCCGACAGGCGATTCTGGCATTTAAAGGTGATGTCTATACTGGCTTGCAGGCCGAAACCTTCAGCGAAGACGATTTTGATTTTGCCCAACAGCATTTGCGAATGCTTTCCGGCTTGTATGGCGTACTGCGCCCGCTCGATTTAATGCAGCCTTATCGTCTGGAAATGGGGATCCGTCTTGAGAATGCCCGAGGGAAAGATCTGTATCAATTCTGGGGAGATATCATCACCAACAAGCTGAACGAGGCGCTCGCAGCACAAGGCGATAATGTGGTGATTAATCTGGCGTCAGATGAGTATTTTAAATCGGTGAAGCCGAAGAAATTGAATGCCGAGATTATCAAGCCAGTGTTCCTCGATGAGAAGAACGGCAAATTTAAGATAATCAGCTTCTACGCTAAGAAAGCACGCGGTCTGATGAGTCGTTTCATTATTGAAAATCGGCTGACCAAACCAGAGCAACTGACTGGTTTTAATAGCGAAGGTTACTTCTTTGATGAAGCTTCCTCCAGCAACGGCGAACTGGTGTTTAAACGCTACGAGCAGCGTTAAGTTTGCAGTAAATGCCGGATGGCAATCCGGCATTCATATTTAGCGATGATGTTTGTCCGGCCCCGGACGATGATCGCCACGGTGGTCATTACGATGATCATGGTGCTTGTTATGACGTGGCGGCGGTCCGTGTGGGTGCCAGCGATTGCCTCGCCATTCATAATGTTGTTTCCACCAGCCGTGGTCGCGCCAGTGACCGCCATCCCAGTAATAGCCACGATTATCACGATCGCCTATCTGTAATTTTACTGACGGGACTAACGTAATTTCCGCAGCCTGTGCTGCCATGGGAGCGACCAGAACCAGGGAAAGTGCGAGTACGATAGATTGCATCTTTTTCACAGGTTACTCCTTTTATCATTGCCCGTTATGGGTCGATATCCGGAGATTACGCGATGAGAACGGCGGTTGTTATTCTCCGCAATCCTAATCTCTAAGTTACCGCATTTATTGAGAATTTCTCCTTTTTTCCTGTCGTTTTTCTCCATATTTTCTTCATAAAAAAGCCGGGCTGTATAAAAGCAAACCCGGCCTGATTGAGATAATGAATAGATGTTACTGATGATTCATCATCAATTTACGCAACGCAGCAAAATCGGCGGGCAGATTATGCGAAAGCAAGGGTAAATCAGCACGTTCTGCCAGCTCTTTTGGCAGATCCAATGTTTCACCGAGAATCGCTTCCACGCTCTCTTTAAATTTCGCCGGATGCGCGGTGCCGAGGAACAAGCCATATTCGCCTGGATGCAACTGGTCACGCAGCGCACGATAAGCTACGGCAGCGTGCGGCTCCGAGGTATAGCCCAGCGCTTTTAACTCACGCATTGTCTGTTGCGTGGTTTCATCATCTACGGCTGCATAACCCAGCTCTTTCAGTTGCCAGATTTTGCGGCGGAACAACTCTTCCACACGCGGCCAGTTGTTCGGTTGACTCACGTCCATCGCGTTGGATAACGTCGCCTGAGTCGCTTTAGGGGACCACTGCCCGTCGTGCAGGAAACGCGGCACTGTATCGTTCACGTTAGTGGCAGCGATAAAACGCTTCACCGGCAGGCCAAGAGATTTCGCCAGCAGGCCCGCAGTCAAATCGCCGAAGTTACCGCTCGGCACCGAGACAACCAGCTGGTTGCGCGCTTCCTGCGGCAGCTGCGCAACAGCTTCAAAGTAGTAGCAAATCTGCGCCAGCAAACGGCTGATGTTAATGGAGTTAGCAGAGTTTAGCCCCAGCGCCACTTTCAGTTCTTCATCATCAAACGCCTGCTTCACCAGCGCCTGACAGGCATCGAAATCGCCGTCGATGGCAACAGTTTCAATATTGCCGCCCAATGTACAGAACAGTTTTTCTTGCAGTGGACTGATTTTGCCTCTTGGATAGAGGATAACCACTTTCACATTCGGTAAACCGTAGAAAGCATGAGCCACTGCCGCTCCAGTATCACCGGAGGTCGCGGTCAGAATGGTCACTGGCTTATCGCCCGCAATATGGGTCAGCATTTGTGCCATAAAGCGACCGCCGAAATCTTTAAATGCCAGTGTTGGCCCATGAAACAATTCCAGACAACCGACATCGCTTTCAACATTGGCGACCGGAGCCGGGAAGGCAAACGCCGCGCGCACGCGCTCTTCCAGTATTTCCTGCGGGATCTCATCACCAATAAACGCCGAGAGGATCTTCGCACTGCGGGTGACAAAATCCAGTTTCAGCATCTCATCAATTTCAGTCAGGCTGAATTCCGGCAGGTCGTGCGGAAAAAACAGCCCCTGATTTTTGCCCAACCCCTGAGTTACGGCTTGCGCAAAGCTGACCTGTTCGTTGTGATCTTTCAGATTGTAGAGTTTCATTTAGTTTTCCAGTACTCGTGCGCCTGCCGTATCCAGCCGGCAAATATGAACAAAACCTTCCTGATTTTGCAGGTAGTTCTTACCCAACCAGTCGGCAACGCGCTGGGCGGTATCCGGCTTGTCACACAGAGCGAACAAGGTCGGCCCGGAGCCAGAGATACCGCTCGCTACCGCGCCGATTTCCGCGACCGCCTGCCGCGCCTGCCGGAAGCCTGGCAGTAACCGTTCACGGTAGGGTTCAGCGATAACATCTTTCATCAGCTTCGCGGCAAGCTCAGGCTGACGGGAATAGCAGGCGTGAATGAAGCCTGCCAGATGTCGCCCGTGCGCAATGCAATCCTGGCGGCGATACTGCGCCGGTAAAATCGCCCTGGCTTCTGCCGTCGAGACTTTAATCCCCGGATATGCCAGCACCCACAGCCACTCATCAAACCCTGGCACTTGCTGGCTGATGATGTCGTTTTCTTCGATCATCAACTGCATACCACCAAGAAAACACGGTGCCACGTTGTCGTAATGAATGCTGCCGGAGATACGCCCTTCCAGCTCGCCCATCAAAGCCAGCAAACGAGTGTCATTAAGCGGCTTGCCGCAGTGTTCATTCATCGCCATCAGCGCCGCGACCACCGAACAGGCACTGGAGCCTAAGCCCGAGCCGATCGGCATATTCTTTTCCAGCGTCATTGCCACTGGAATTTGCTTGCCCAGCTCCTGGCAAAAACGCTCCCAGCACTGATAAACGATATTTTCCCTTGGTTCTGACGGCAGCTTATCGGCAAAGCGTCCAAGGTTGTTGAGACTGAATGTCTCTGCCGCCTCAACCGTGACTACATCTCCGAGCAATGCACCATCAACAGGTGTCACCGCCGCCCCGAGCACATCAAACCCGACGCTCATATTGGCACTGGAAGCCGGGGCATAAACTTTAACCATGTCAGACTCCTAACTTCCATGAGAGGGTACGTAGCAGATCGGCAAAGACACCAGCAGCTGTAACGTCATTGCCCGCGCCATATCCGCGCAGAACCAACGGCAGCGGCTGATAATAGTGGCTATAGAAGGCCAGGGCGTTTTCGCCATTTTTCACTTTGAACAGCGGATCATTGCCATCCACTTCGGCAATCTTCACGCGGCAGATGCCGTCTTCATCAATATTGCCAACATAGCGCAAAACTTTGCCCTCATCACGAGCCTTCGCCACGCGTGCGGCAAAGAGATCGTCGAGCTGTGACAGATTCGCCATAAAAGCTGCAACATCACCCTCTGCGTTAAACTCTGCGGGCAGCACAGGTTCAATTTCAATATCCGCCAGTTCCAGTTCACGTCCCGTTTCACGGGCGAGAATCAATAGCTTACGCGCCACATCCATACCAGAAAGATCATCTCGCGGGTCCGGTTCGGTATAACCCATTTCCCGCGCCAGCGTGGTCGCCTCGGAGAAACTCATGCCTTCGTCTAACTTGCCGAAGATATAAGAAAGCGAACCGGAAAGAATGCCGGAGAACTTCATTAATTCATCACCTGCGTTGAGCAGATTTTGCAGGTTCTCAATAACCGGTAATCCAGCCCCAACGTTAGTGTCATAGAGGAATTTACGCCGCGATTTTTCCGCCGCATAACGCAACTGATGGTAGTAATCCATCGACGAGGTGTTGGCCTTTTTGTTTGGCGTAACCACGTGGAAACCTTCGCGCAGGAAGTCAGCATACTGATCCGCCACCGCCTGGCTGGAGGTACAGTCGACAATCACCGGATTCAGCAAATGATATTCTTTCACCAGGCGAATTAAGCGCCCGAGGTTAAACGGCTCTTTGGCTTGCGCCAGTTCTTCCTGCCAGTTCTCCAGATTAAGGCCATGCACATTGGTGAGCAGAGCCTTTGAGTTGGCAACGCCGCAGACACGTAAGTCGATATGTTTATTCTTCAGCCAGCTTTGCTGGCGCTTCAGTTGCTCCAGCAGCGCACCGCCAACACCACCGACGCCAATCACAAACACTTCGATAACCTGATCGGTATTGAACAGCATCTGGTGGGTAACGCGCACGCCAGTGGTCGCATCATCGTTATTTACCACGACAGAGATTGAGCGTTCAGAAGATCCCTGAGCAATGGCGACAATGTTGATATTGGCGCGGGCCAGCGCGGCAAAGAATTTCGCCGAGATCCCACGCAAGGTGCGCATACCATCACCTACCACCGAGATAATGGCTAGCCGTTCCGTCACCGCCAGCGGCTCCAGCAAGCCTTCCTTCAGTTCAAGATAGAACTCTTCCTGCATCGCCCGTTCAGCTCGCACACAGTCGCTTTGTGGAACGCAGAAACTGATACTGTATTCAGAAGACGATTGCGTAATCAGCACCACTGAAATGCGAGCGCGTGACATCGCTGCAAAGA
This sequence comes from Escherichia sp. 94.0001, assembly GCF_013369155.2. Classification (NCBI taxonomy): domain Bacteria; kingdom Pseudomonadati; phylum Pseudomonadota; class Gammaproteobacteria; order Enterobacterales; family Enterobacteriaceae; genus Escherichia; species Escherichia sp. 94.0001. The sequence continues at coordinate 25,342 of NZ_JABWMS020000022.1, forward strand.
CGCGCGCCGCCATGCCGACCATCCCTTTCATTCCCGGACCGGAAACGCTAAACATTGCCATGTTATTCAGATTGGAAATGCCCTTGACTGGTAATTCGTCTTCATCACGGCTGGCGCCAATGAGCGTACCTGGTGCTTGAGGATTTCCGGTGTTTTTAATCAGGCAAGGGATTTGGAACTGGGCGATAGGGGTAATGGTGCGGGGGTGAAGAACTTTAGCGCCGAAGTAGGAAAGCTCCATCGCTTCCTGGTAGGACATCGACTTCAACAACCTCGCATCGGGCACCTGACGCGGGTCGCAGGTATAGACCCCGTCAACGTCCGTCCAGATCTCGCAACAATCGGCGCGTAAACAGGCAGCCAGTACCGCGGCGGAGTAGTCGGAACCGTTACGTCCAAGCACCACCAGTTCGCCTTTTTCATTACCGGCGGTGAAACCTGCCATCAGCACCATGTGGTCAGCCGGAATGCGGCTTGCCGCAATACGGCGGGTGGACTCAGCAATATCGACGGTAGATTCGAGGTAATGACCGACTGCCAGCAGTTTTTCGACCGGATCGATTACGGTAACGTTGTGACCACGCGCTTCTAACACGCCGGCCATAATGGCGATCGACATTTTCTCGCCACGGCAAATCAGTGCCGCGTTGATGCTATCCGGGCACTGCCCTAACAAACTAATACCATGCAGGACATGTTTAATTTGGGCAAATTCCTGGTCGACGAAAGTTTTCAGCTGCGCCAGCGGGAATCCCGGCTGAGCGGCGGCGAGTCCCGTCAGAAGTTCGGCAAAAATACGTTCGGCATCGCTGATATTGGGTAAAGCATCCTGGCCGCTAATGGTTTTTTCAATCATCGCCACCAGGTGGTTGGTGATTTTGGCGGGGGCAGAGAGGACGGTGGCCACCTGCCCCTGCCTGGCATTGCTTTCCAGAATATCGGCAACCCGCAGAAAACGTTCTGCATTTGCCACTGATGTACCGCCGAACTTCAACACTCGCATGGTTGTTACCTCGTTACCTTTGGTCGAAAAAAAAGCCCGCACTGTCAGGTGCGGGCTTTTTTCTGTGTTTCCTGTACGCGTCAGCCCGCACCGTTACCTGTGGTAATGGTGATGGTGGTGGTAATGGTGGTGCTAATGCGTTTCATGGATGTTGTGTACTCTGTAATTTTTATCTGTCTGTGCGCTATGCCTATATTGGTTAAAGTATTTAGTGACCTAAGTCAATAAAATTTTAATTTACTCACGGCAGGTAACCAGTTCAGAAGCTGCTGTCAGAGACACTTTTTTTAATCCACACAGAGACATATTGCCCGTTGCAGTCAGAATGAAAAGCTGAAAAATACTTACTAAGGCGTTTTTTATTTGGTGATATTTTTTTCAATATCATGCAGCAAACGATGCAACATTGCCGTGTCTCGTTGCTCTAAAAGCCCCAGCCGTTGTTGTAACCAGTCGACCAGTTTTGTGTCATCTGCCACTGCCAGGGTCGTCAGCAATGACATGGCTCGTTCGCGTAAAGCTTGCAGTTGATGTTGGTCTGCCGTTGTGTCACTTTTGGCCGGTTGTTGTATTAATGTTGCTAATTGATAGCAATAAACCATCACCGCCTGCCCCAGATTCAGCGAAGGATAATCTGCCACCATCGGCACACCAGTAAGAACGTCAGCCAAGGCTAACTCTTCGTTAGTCAGCCCGGAATCTTCGCGACCAAACACCAGCGCGGCATGGCTCATCCATGAAGATTTTTCCTCTAACAGCGGCACCAGTTCCACCGGCGTGGCGTAGTAATGATATTTCGCCCGACTGCGTGCAGTGGTGGCGACAGTGAAGTCGACATCGTGTAACGATTCAGCCAGAGTTGGGAAAACTTTAATATTATCAATAATATCACCAGATCCATGTGCAACCCAGCGGGTAGCTGGCTCCAGGTGTGCCTGACTATCGACAATTCGCAGCTCGCTAAACCCCATCGTTTTCATTGCCCGCGCCGCTGCCCCAATATTTTCTGCTCTGGCGGGTGCGACCAGAATAATCGTTATACGCATATTGCCACTCTTCTTGACCTAATAACCGCGCACAGGGTGATCATTGTCAACTTATTACGCGGATCGAATTTACAAACCCTTAACGTAAGTCGCAGAAAAAGCCCTTCACTTAACTTAAAAAAGGCTAAACTATTTCCTGACTATACTAATGGTTGAATTGTTAAAAAATGCTACATATCCTTCTGTTTACTTAGGATAATTTTATAAAAAATAAATCTCGACAATTGGATTCACCACGTTTATTAGTTGTATGATGCAACTAGTTGGATTATTAAAATAATGTGACGAAAGCTAGCATTTAGATACGATGATTTCATCAAACTGTTAACGTGCTACAATTGAACTTGATATATGTCAACGAAGCGTAGTTTTATTGGGTGTCCGGCCCCTCTTAGCCTGTTATGTTGCTGTTAAAATGGTTAGGATGACAGCCGTTTTTGACACTGTCGGGTCCTGAGGGAAAGTACCCACGACCAAGCTAATGATGTTGTTGACGTTGATGGAAAGTGCATCAAGAACGCAATTACGTACTTTAGTCATGTTACGCCGATCATGTTAATTTGCAGCATGCATCAGGCAGGTCAGGGACTTTTGTACTTCCTGTTTCGATTTAGTTGGCAATTTAGGTAGCAAACATGCAGACCCCGCACATTCTTATCGTTGAAGACGAGTTGGTAACACGCAACACGTTGAAAAGTATTTTCGAAGCGGAAGGCTATGATGTTTTCGAAGCGACAGATGGCGCGGAAATGCATCAGATCCTCTCTGAATATGACATCAACCTGGTGATCATGGATATCAATCTGCCGGGTAAGAACGGTCTTCTGTTAGCGCGTGAACTGCGCGAGCAGGCGAATGTTGCGTTGATGTTCCTGACTGGCCGTGACAACGAAGTCGATAAAATTCTCGGCCTCGAAATCGGTGCAGATGATTACATCACCAAACCGTTCAACCCGCGTGAACTGACTATTCGTGCACGCAACCTGCTGTCTCGTACCATGAATCTGGGTACTGTCAGCGAAGAACGTCGTAGCGTTGAAAGCTACAAGTTCAATGGTTGGGAACTGGACATCAACAGCCGTTCGCTGATCGGCCCTGATGGCGAGCAGTACAAGCTGCCGCGCAGCGAGTTCCGCGCCATGCTTCACTTCTGTGAAAACCCAGGCAAAATTCAGTCCCGTGCTGAACTGCTGAAGAAAATGACCGGCCGTGAGCTGAAACCGCACGACCGTACTGTAGACGTGACGATCCGCCGTATTCGTAAACATTTCGAATCTACGCCGGATACGCCGGAAATCATCGCCACCATTCACGGTGAAGGTTATCGCTTCTGCGGTGATCTGGAAGATTAATCGGCTTTACCACCGTCAAAAAAACGGCGCTTTTTAGCGCCGTTTTTATTTTTCAACCTTATTTCCAGATACGTAACTCATCGTCCGTTGTAACTTCTTTACTGGCTTTCATTTTCGGCAGTGAAAACGCATACCAGTCGATATTACGGGTCACAAACATCATGCCGGCCAGCGCCACCACCAGCACACTGGTTCCCAACAACAGCGCGCTATCGGCAGAGTTGAGCAGTCCCCACATCACACCATCCAGCAACAACAGCGCAAGGGTAAACAACATGCTATTGCGCCAGCCTTTCAATACCGCCTGCAAATAAATACCGTTCATTAACGCCCCAATCAGACTGGCGATTATCCATGCCACGGTAAAACCGGTATGTTCAGAAAGCGCCAGCAAGAGCAAATAAAACATCACCAATGAAAGCCCCACCAGCAAATATTGCATTGGGTGTAAACGTTGCGCGGTGAGCGTTTCAAAAACAAAGAACGCCATAAAAGTCAGTGCAATCAGCAGAATGGCGTACTTAGTCGCACGGTCCGTTAATTGGTATTGATCGGCTGGCGTCGTCACTGCGACGCTAAACGCGGGGAAGTTTTCCCAGCCGGTATCATTGCCTGAAGCAAAACGCTCACCGAGATTATTAGCAAACCAGCTGCTTTGCCATTGCGCCTGAAAACCTGACTCACTAACTTCCCGTTTGGCTGGCAGAAAATCACCTAAAAAACTGGGATGCGGCCAGTTGCTGGTTAAGGTCATTTCGCTATTACGCCCGGCAGGCACCACAGAAAGATTGCCGGTACCGCTTAAATTCAGCGCCATATTCAGCTTCAGGTTCTGCTTCCGCCAGTCCCCTTCGGGTAAAGGGATATGCACGCCCTGCCCGCCTTGATCTAACCCGGTACCGGGTTCAATGGTCAGCGCCGTTCCGTTAACGTCAGGTGCTTTCACCATACCAATACCGCGCGCATCCCCGACGCCAATCACAATAAATGGCTTGCCTAAGGTGATATTTGGCGCATTGAGTTCGCTAAGACGCGAAACATCAAAATCGGCTTTTAGCGTTAAATCACTATGCCAGACCTGACCGGTATAAATCCCAATCTTGCGTTCTTCCACGTTCTGATTGCCATCAACCATCAATGACTCAGGTAACCAAAAATGGATAAAACTTCGTTTCCGCTCCACGGTTTTATCCTCTTCCTGCACCGTATAAAGCTCGGTCACAGGAATAGCGATGAGCGGCCCAACGAGTTTTTGCGGCCCGCTGGTACTTTGGCGAATCGCATCTTCCACATCGCTACGGTAATCGGCACGTTCGACAATCACCTGCCGAATCAGCATTATCGGAATCAACAACAGCAATACTGCAGCAAACAGGGTGGTCATTTTCCAGAACAGGGGGGATTTCAACATAGTCTTCTCCTTTGCAATGGCCGCAGGTTACAAAGGCTATGTGGGAAGAATTTGAAGCTATGTGAAGTGACGGTGAAGTCGAAGCGAAGCCAGCACACCGCCTTGTGGCACGTTGCACAGTGTGACTTCGCCATTAAGCAAACGAGCAACCTCACTGACGAACGCCAACCCCAGACCACTACTTTTTTGCCCATTCGCACGCGGCAAAGAGTAAAAGCGCTCAAAAACACGCGACAGGGCGTAGTCAGGAATACCACTACCGGTATCCAGCACCTTAAGCGTAACGTGTTCATGATCCACTTCAGCGCTTAGCGTTATGCTACCGCCCTCGGGGGTAAAATCGATGGCGTTATCCAATAAATTCCCCAGCGCCTGCTCCAGTAACGCCGATTCAGCAGCAACGTTAACCTCGGTGGGCATAACATGTAGAGTGATGTTTTTTTCCGCCAACTGCACGGTGCGCGCTTCGCTGATGCGGCGAAATAATGCCGCCACATCAACAGCAGTCAGAACGACTTCCTGACGATTCTCCAGTCTTGCCTGGCGTAGTAACGTTTCCACCAGCGCCTGCATTCGCGCATTTTGTGTCAGAATGTTGTCAGTAAAACGAGCCACCACTTCCGGCGGCGGACCTTCGCGTAAAATTTCCGCCGCACCACGAATCGCCGCCAGTGGGCTTTTTAGCTCATGAGTTAACGCATAAACATACTGCTCAATATAGTTTTTCCCTTCCAGCTTCACGCGCATACTTTCCAGCGCCTGCGCGAGTTTACGCAGCTCGCTACTACCGAGATCGGGGAGAGGAACGGGCTTATTGTCAGTGACAGAATCAGCATAGCGAGTGAGCCGGGCAATGGAGCGGTTGATCCACCAAACCATGCCTGCGCCAATCACCAGTGCAATCCCCAACAAAATGGCGCTGGCCCATAAAATTCGCCGCTCGCTGCGCTTAATGACCGGAGCCATCGCCGCGTTCGGTTTGCCTACGCTCAAAACGCCAATAAGCCGCGAGCCGTCCATAATTGGCGCGGCAACATACATCACAGAACTTTCGGGATCGTCAGGATTTTGCAACGTGCTGCGCGCACCATACTGACCACGCAACGTTAGCCAGACGTCATTCCAGCGCGAGTAATCCTGTCCAACGGCTTTATTTGCCGAATCGAACAATACTTTGCCCTGCGCATCAGTCATGTAGACATGATATTCATTGCGCACTTTGTGAATGCCACCGATATTGGCGCGAAACGGGCGATGTTGTAGCTGATTAAACGCCTGCGCCAGTTGCCCATGCGTTGGGTCCCCAGAGAGCAAATCGGGACGCGCCAGCTCCGCCAGCAACGTTGCGGTGTCGATCAACGTCCCCTCCGTTGCTCTTCGCACGCCCGGTTTAACTTCTTTGACAAAAATTGCCAGTACGAACCAGGCCGCCACTGCCACCAGTAAAAAATAGCCCAGCAACAACCTCATGCCGATACGCATTACAGTCCCCTCAGGCTATATCCCATGCCGCGATGAGTATTAATCGGGGAAAGATCGGGGTTAATGGCGCGCAGCTTGGCACGCAGCGTTTTAATGTGGGTATCGACGGTGCGATCGTAGGTGTCCTGCGCATCTTCCCACACGCTATCCATCAGTTGCTGGCGGGACCAGACGCGGCCCGGCGACTTGAGTAATGTTTTCAGCAGCAAAAACTCATACCGCGTCAGCGTTAATGGCGTGTCAAACCAGCTGATCTGCGCCGCAGGTTCATTCAATTCAAAATGACCAATACGGATAACGGGAGACGGCGTCGAGAACTTCCTCACCCGACGCAGTAAGGTGCGCACTCTGGCGCACACTTCGCGAGGTGAAAACGGTTTAGCCACGTAGTCGTCAGCGCCAATTTCCAGCCCAAGCAGGCGATCGACCTCTTCACTTCGGGCCGTCAGGAACAGTACAGGTAACGCCGGATGGAGCGCCAGTAACTGGCGGCACAATTCAAAGCCGCTGATATCAGGCAAACCAACATCGAGAATCATGACATCGGGAACCTGCTGGCGAGCTTTATCCAGCACCGGCAAGCCTCGCTCAAAGACCTCGACGGCAAAACCTTCCTGTTGCAACATGTAGACTAGCGTGTCGGCTATCCCTTGCTCATCTTCCACTAACCAGACCGTTTCCCGTTGCATAAATCGCCTCTGTTATTGCCGCCACGGCATGACAGGAACCGCGCTAATCGCGTTTTTCGGCGAACCTTCTACGACTTTGTCGGAGTAAGCCAGATAAGCGAGCGCGTTGCGTTTGGCGTCATAAAAGCGCACGACCTGTAACGACTTAAAGACCAACGACGTGCGTTTTTTGAATACTACCTCGCCCTGAGCTTTGCCGTTTTTAATGCGATCTGACAGTTCAATCGGCCCGACTTGCTGACAAGAAATAGCCGCATCGGAAGTATCTTCCGCCAGGCCCAATCCCCCTTTAATACCGCCGGTTTTCGCCCGGCTCACATAGCAGGTGACATTTTTCACATCGGGATCGTCAAAGGCTTCCACAACAATTTTGTGATCAGGGCCGATCATTTTAAATACAGTGTCGACCGAACCAATCTCTTCTGCATGAGCCAACGGCCCCAGCATTATCAGGCTTAAAGACAGAATCAAATGCTTGTATTTCATATTGTTACCATTTTTATCTATGACATGAGCAATTAGTTCACCACGATAAATAACATATTGATTAAGAACAAAATCTCAATACTTTTATTTCCGTCAAGACCTAAAACATACTCGACTAAGAAAAAAACACTGAATGCTAAAACAGCAAAAAATGCTATTATCCAATTACCTGATGTCAGGTGCTCGTTGTTGAAAGGATGAGGATATTTTATGGATCAGGCCGGCATTATTCGCGACCTTTTAATCTGGCTGGAAGGTCATCTGGATCAGCCCCTGTCGCTCGACAATGTAGCGGCGAAAGCAGGTTATTCCAAGTGGCACTTACAGAGAATGTTTAAAGATGTCACTGGTCATGCTATTGGCGCGTATATTCGTGCTCGTCGTTTGTCGAAATCGGCGGTCGCACTACGCCTGACTGCGCGTCCAATTCTGGATATCGCGCTGCAATACCGCTTCGACTCTCAACAGACATTTACTCGCGCATTCAAGAAGCAGTTTGCCCAAACTCCTGCTCTTTACCGCCGTTCTCCTGAATGGAGCGCCTTTGGTATTCGCCCGCCGCTGCGTCTGGGTGAATTCACCATGCCAGAGCACAAATTTGTCACCCTGGAAGATACGCCGCTGATTGGTGTTACCCAGAGTTACTCCTGTTCGCTGGAACAAATCTCTGATTTCCGCCATGAAATGCGTTATCAGTTCTGGCACGATTTTCTTGGCAACGCGCCGACCATTCCGCCTGTGCTCTACGGCCTGAATGAAACGCGTCCGAGCCAGGATAAAGACGACGAGCAAGAGGTGTTCTATACCACCGCATTAGCCCAGGATCAGGCAGATGGCTATGTATTGACCGGGCATCCTGTGATGCTGCAAGGCGGTGAATATGTGATGTTTACCTATGAAGGTCTGGGAACAGGCGTGCAGGAGTTTATCCTGACGGTATACGGAACGTGCATGCCAATGCTTAACCTGACGCGCCGTAAAGGTCAGGATATTGAGCGATACTACCCGGCAGAAGATGCCAAAGCGGGAGATCGCCCAATTAATCTGCGCTGTGAACTGCTGATTCCGATCCGTCGTTAACGCTGCAGCTCATCTAATGCAGGGGCGTCCAGATGCGAGATGTCCCCTGCGGTTTCAACCACCCAGCCAGACGCCAGCCACAAGCTTTCCTGATAATCCACGCGCGAAATAGAACAGTTACGCAGACGTAAGCGACGCTCTGCCCATGCTGGTAATCCGAGAATCGTACTCACCAGGCATCCCAGTGCAATACCGTGGCTCACCAGCAGCGGTCGGCTTCCCTGCGGTAATTCCCGACAAGATTCCAGTGCCGCATTGACACGATCGCTGAGCTCCTGCATAGACTCGCCTTCAGGAATACGTCCGTCGACAGTGCCATTGACCAGTTGGCGACGCCAGTTTTCTTCTTCTTCGGTGAGTGAATCGATATTTCTTGTTTCCAGTACACCCATATTTAATTCACGCAGACGAGGATCAAGGAGAATATCACAGCCGCAGGCCTGGGCGATGATTTCCGCCGTGCGGCGGGTGCGCCCTAAATCGCTACTGATGATATGCGTAATGCCAAGCTCTTTGGCACGGGTCGCCACCTGCATCGCCTGTTGCTCACCTTTGGCAGTCAGCGGGCTATCAGACTGGCCCTGAATACGTCGCTCGGCGTTCCACTGGGTTTCACCGTGGCGGACTAGGTATACCTGTAACATGCTTTTTTTCCGTATACTGCTGTAACGTTAATTTTCTGAGTAATGCTGATTATGCACCAAGTTGTCTGTGCGACCACCAATCCCGCTAAAATTCAGGCCATTCTGCAGGCATTTCACGAGATCTTCGGCGAAGGATCCTGCCATATTGCATCCGTTGCCGTCGAGAGCGGTGTACCGGAACAGCCCTTTGGTAGTGAGGAAACGCGCGCTGGCGCACGAAATCGGGTGGCAAATGCTCGCTGTTTACATCCAGAGGCTGATTTTTGGGTGGCGATTGAAGCTGGCATTGATGGTGACAGCACCTTCAGTTGGGTGGTGATTGAAAACGCCAGCCAGCGTGGCGAAGCGCGTTCGGCAACTTTGCCGTTGCCTGAGGTGATTCTGGAGAAAGTGCGTGAAGGCGAGGCGCTCGGCCCTGTGATGTCGCGTTATACCGGCATTGATGAAATTGGCCGTAAAGAAGGTGCAATCGGCGTATTTACCGCCGGGAAGCTCACTCGCGCCAGCGTCTATCACCAGGCGGTGATCCTGGCGCTGAGTCCGTTTCATAATGCCGTGTATCAGTGATCTTTCAGCAACACCTCTTCCAGCCACTGGCGCAGCTCGACAGGCGCGGCTTTCAGACTGTTAGATCCACGCGTAATCGTCGCGATGCCCGCGCCGAGTTCATTTTTCAACTCACGCTGGCTCATTTCGCCGCGCAACAGCTCTTCGACAATACGCACGCGAGTCCCCAACGCTTCGCGCTCATCTGGCGTCAGCATCAGGTTTAACAACGGTAAATGGAGATCGTTTTGGTAGGCATTCTTAAGCAGGTCGACAAAACGTAACCACTCCTGGTGACGCTGTTCTGCCATCGCTGCTGAATAGGGTGATTGTTGGGCCATAATATGTCGCCATTGTTAGCGGGGGAAGCAAAATGCCTCCCCCGGTTGTACTCGCTAAAGAGTACGATAGCATATCATAAACGTGCGGATCAGTAACGACGTCCCCATTCCATGGCGCTCATCAACGTTGGTTTATCCCCCATGAAATAGCGGTAGTAAGCGTCATAAGCCAGCACGTTCTTCACATAACCGCGCGTCTCGGAGAACGGAATACTCTCGACAAATGCCACTGCGTCGATACGACCAGCGCTGTTGCCGAGCCAGGTGCGCACTCGTCCAGGTCCGGCGTTATAAGCTGCTGAGGCGAAAATACGGTTATTGCCAAACTGCTGATAAACATATTGCAGGTAACTGGTGCCGATGTTGATGTTCGTTTCCGGATCCAGCAATTGCCCAGGGCTGCTGTAGCCAGGAATAGAGAACATCTTCACCGTATGGGTCGCCGTACCAGGCATAATCTGCATCAGCCCGCTGGCCCCTACCGGTGACTTCACTTTCGGATTCCAGGCGCTCTCCTGACGGGCAATCGCCATCGCATAGCTTTGCGGGATCTCCTTACCGCTGGTGTAACGTTTGAAAAAATCGTTGTAGGCCAGCGGGAATCGTTCTTCCAGATGATCCCACAACTTCCCGGCGATCGTCGCCTGAACGCTGAGATCCCACCATTGGTTGTTGAAAGCATACCGTGCCAGCTGTGCCTGCTCTGTTTTTGACTTGCTCTTCACCAGATTGGCCCACTCGCTACGCGCGGTGTTATCGAGATTCCAGTACATCAACTCGCGCACGCGCGCCATCTCCGGCCCCTGAGTCAGGGTGCTGTCAACATTCTGCGGCGCTTTATCAATCTTCAGCTCATACTCTTCGCCGATGCGCTGTGCAGCAACCATCGGGTAGAAACCACGCTGTTGCATGAGTTGATGCAGAATCTCTTTCGCTTCAGCTTCGCGTCCGCGTTCCAGCAATAAATCGGCCTGCCAGTAACGCCATTCATCTTTCTCTTTCGCTTCCATCGGCAAACGCGCCAGCCAGGTATTCAGGCCACGCCGATCGCCAGTGCCAAGCGCCATCCGTACTCGGCGTTCAATCAACGAGGTGGATTGCGAGCGCATAATGGCGTCATCGCGCCATTTCGCCTGCTCGTCGGTGACATCGTTGCCCATCAAACGCCAGGCGACGATATCGCGCAGTTCCTGAATCTGATCTTCATTAAGCTGCTGTGCCTGAGCAAGCGATGGAATCATCAGCCGTGCATTTTCAGCATCCTGCCGCGCCACGCTGGCAAACGCCACCGCCGCCATTTGACGGGTAAAATCGGTCGCACCGGTTGTACGCGCGAAGGTCAGTACCGTATTAGGGTTGTTCGCCAGAGAAATAATCGCCGAGGCGATAGTCTGGTAATCGGCAGGCATCTGCCCTGCCAGCACTGTTACCAGACCTGTGTTACCTGCTTTCATCGCCAGACGGATACGCTCTAAATACGCCAGCGGATCTTGTTTACCTGACGCACGCCAGACGCTAAATAACTTGTCACAGGCGTTAGGCTGGCTCTTGCCGGTTAGCCACAGCTCTTTCGCCCCTTGCCAGGCTTCTTCACTCTGCCCGGTGTTCCATTTCGCATAGTAGTAATTACATTGCGCTTCGGTAGTTCCGGGCTTTTCCGGGCTAAAGGCTAACAAGCCACGCCAGTCTTCACGCCGCGCCAGTTCATTGACGAAACGAGATTGCAGCGTGCGAGCGGGAGGAAGCGTGGGGTTAGCGCGAACAAAGTTAGTGACCGTCACCGCCGGTTGATTCATCAGGTCATCGGTGATCTGGCGGTATTCCAGGTAGGGATAAAGCGGATAATCCTTCAGTCCAGGCATCATTTGTTCGACCACATCCATTTGTCGATTATCCCAGGCCTGCTTAATTTGCGCGTAACGGCTACGCTGCTCATCCAGTGAGTCGGCTCGCGCCACGCTGCTGACCGTCAGCAGACAGACACCGACAGCCAACAGCCGCCAGGTAACGTGTTTGGCTTTTTCCACAAGCGCATCCTCTAAGTGTCAATACATCAATGCAGCGTCATGCCGCGTAATAGATTTATGCTAACCAGTCATTGCCGTTTACGCCACGTTACGGACACTTTTTTACTTTTACTGCGAGGGTGATCGACCGGCTGGGATTAGATAAGGAAACAGGCTACACTTCGCCTTTGAAAACTCATCATCACGATAAACATAGAGGCGAAGTCCAACGTGGCTCAATTCGTTTATACCATGCATCGTGTCGGCAAAGTTGTTCCGCCGAAACGTCATATTTTGAAAAACATCTCTCTGAGTTTCTTCCCTGGGGCAAAAATTGGTGTCCTGGGTCTGAACGGCGCGGGTAAGTCTACCCTGCTGCGCATTATGGCGGGCATTGATAAAGACATCGAAGGTGAAGCGCGTCCGCAGCCAGACATCAAGATTGGTTACCTGCCGCAGGAACCTCAGCTGAACCCGGAACACACCGTGCGTGAGTCCATTGAAGAAGCGGTTTCTGAAGTGGTTAACGCTCTGAAACGTCTGGATGAAGTGTATGCGCTGTACGCCGATCCGGATGCCGATTTTGACAAGCTGGCCGCTGAACAAGGCCGTCTGGAAGAGATCATTCAGGCTCACGACGGTCACAACCTGAACGTTCAGCTGGAGCGTGCGGCGGATGCGCTGCGTCTGCCGGACTGGGACGCGAAAATCGCTAACCTTTCCGGTGGTGAGCGTCGTCGTGTGGCGTTGTGCCGCCTGCTGTTGGAAAAACCAGACATGCTGCTGCTCGACGAACCGACCAACCACCTGGATGCCGAATCCGTAGCGTGGCTGGAACGCTTCCTGCACGACTTCGAGGGCACCGTGGTTGCGATTACCCACGACCGTTACTTCCTCGATAACGTTGCAGGCTGGATCCTCGAACTTGACCGCGGTGAAGGTATTCCGTGGGAAGGTAACTACTCCTCCTGGCTGGAGCAGAAAGATCAGCGTCTGGCGCAGGAAGCTTCACAAGAAGCAGCGCGTCGTAAGTCGATCGAGAAAGAGCTGGAGTGGGTACGTCAGGGAACTAAAGGCCGTCAGTCGAAAGGTAAAGCACGTCTGGCGCGCTTTGAAGAGCTGAACAGCACCGAATATCAGAAACGTAACGAAACCAACGAACTGTTTATTCCACCTGGACCGCGTCTGGGCGATAAAGTGCTGGAAGTCAGCAACCTGCGTAAATCTTACGGCGATCGTCTGCTGATTGATGATCTGAGCTTCTCGATCCCGAAAGGGGCGATCGTCGGGATCATCGGTCCGAACGGCGCGGGTAAATCAACCCTGTTCCGTATGATCTCTGGTCAGGAACAGCCAGACAGTGGCACCATCACTTTAGGTGAAACGGTGAAACTGGCATCTGTCGATCAGTTCCGTGACTCAATGGATAACAGCAAAACCGTTTGGGAAGAAGTTTCCGGCGGGCTGGATATCATGAAGATCGGTAACACCGAGATGCCAAGCCGCGCCTACGTTGGCCGCTTTAACTTTAAAGGGGTTGATCAGGGTAAACGCGTTGGTGAACTCTCCGGTGGTGAGCGTGGTCGTCTGCATCTGGCGAAGCTGCTGCAGGTTGGCGGCAACATGCTGCTGCTCGACGAACCAACCAACGATCTGGATATCGAAACCCTGCGCGCGCTGGAAAACGCCCTGCTGGAGTTCCCGGGCTGCGCGATGGTTATCTCGCACGACCGTTGGTTCCTCGACCGTATCGCCACACACATTCTGGATTACCAGGATGAAGGTAAAGTTGAGTTCTTTGAAGGTAACTTTACCGAGTACGAAGAGTACAAGAAACGCACGCTGGGCGCAGACGCGCTGGAGCCGAAGCGTATCAAGTACAAGCGTATTGCGAAGTAATGCGTAAAATGCCGGATGCGGCGCGCCAGCATCGCATCCGGTAATAGTTAAATGATTAATGGGAGGCAAGTTCCCGGAAAAAGGCAGGATTTTCTTTAATTGTGGCAAGTACTTTTGCAGCCAATCCCGTAGGATTTCTTCGCTTCGATTCCCAGCTTTTAATGGTATCCACACTGGTTCCCAGAGCTTTTGCCATCTCACTTTGCGAAACGTTGAGTTGCTCACGAATAGCTTTAACATCCGCAATTTCGTAGCGGGTCACCCGTGCAGGTTCTTTTAAACCTTGTTTAATCTCGACAGCCTCTTCCAGAGAGGTTTTCAACTCATCAAAAAAACTCATTTTATACCTCACCTTTGAGCAGTTTCGTCAACTTCTTTAGTTGAGCTTTTTCCGTATCTGTCAGACTGTCTTTGGCATTCTTCGGATAGGCCATAATCAAATAAATAATCTCTTCCGTCGCCAGAAAGTAAATTATTCTGACACTACCACTTTTTCCCTGTGAACCCGCAGCCATTCGGACTTTACGCAATCCACCAGTCTGCTGAATGAGATCACCTTTATCGGGAGTTCCGATGAGTTCTTTTTGCAATTCCTTTAATTCATCATCGGTTGCAATCTGCTTGATCTGACGCGTAAACATTGGCGTCTCTATAAATATTATCGCCTTGCCCATTACCCCTCCCTGGCAGGTACATTGTACACCAAAATGGAGTACTAAGTACACTTTTGAATCAGTAATATCACTCAACATCTTATAAAGATGATTATCCCTGCTCCCCCATCATCTCCCGCACCAGCTCCACGCAGCGCAGGAAACGGCTATCGTAATCGTCCTCTTCAACCCGAACAAATTCGATATTGTTCTCTTCCAGCATCTCCACCAGCAAGTTCTGGAACTCTTTGCGATCCACCGAACTGCCGAGACTGCGTAAACCATCCGCCACCCACGGCGTGTTGTTCTCCAGCAGAATCACCAGATCAAAACGGTATTCATCGATCAGCGCCTGTACGAACGGATGCTCGCGCCCTTCGTACTTTTTGCAGAACGCCTGAGTTGTCACAAAATCGGTGTCGATAAACGCCACTTTATTGGCATATTTTACTGCAAAATCAATATATTGAGCGTGTCCAAGCGCGATTTTATCGTAGTCGGAATACTGCAATGCAATCTCATCGCCGCCAAGATGCGAAAAGACATAATCGCGACCATATTCCCATGCACTGGTAGTGTTGAAGATATTGGCAAGTTTGTTTACCAGGGTGGATTTACCGCTCGATTCGCCGCCGAGGATCGCCACGGTGCGCACAAAGAACGGCTTCACTTCGGTGGGAATATATTCCCAGTAGCGGAACGGGTTTTCGCGGATCTGCGCACCGCTGATACTCATAAAGGTGCGTTTCGGATCGACCAACACCGTTTCGATCCCCAGATGTTCCATATACTGCGGCGCATCGGCTTCTTCCGAGGTGTAGATCAGATCCGGCTGGATCCCTTTTTCAGCCATAAACTTTTTGATGCCGTTGCTCCACACATCCCAGCCATGCGGATACGGCTCCATGCCCTCTTCGTTGAAAGCATGAATGCGAATATTTTTCTGATATTTAAAAGTTTGCAATAACCAGCGCAGACGATCCGGCACCGTGGGCTGCTGCGACATGGCGCTATCTTCGAACAACGCGCGGTCGCGGGTATCGTCAAAGCCCATAATGATATGCAGTTCGTCAACCTGACTACAGGCACGCTGGATAAGGTAGATATGTCCGGTATGCAGCGGGTAAAACTTACCGAATACAACACCAATAGTTTTCTTCTGCCGGGGAAATTCAAGTCCCAAATAACGGTGCAACGCCTCCAGCTTTTGCGCGCTGGGGCTTTTAATTTTGGCATTCAGTAACTGGCTTAAATACCCTTTGGTCATACCGCTGGCATCAGCCACCTGCTGTAGCGTACAGCCCTGTTGCTTGATGGCAGTTTTCAGATAATCAAATGACGACATATCTCCCTCCCTATCTCTCATTATAAGTCGTCGAACACGCTAAGCGCGTCGGAGAGTTTTTTAACGCCAAAAATCTGCATCCCTTCCGGCGCTTTTTTCGGCACGTTGGCTGCCGGAACAATCGCCCGCCGAAAACCATGTTTCGCCGCTTCAGAGATTCGTTCCTGGCCGCTGGGCACCGGGCGGATCTCCCCTGCCAGCCCGACTTCACCAAACACCACCAGATCCTGCGGTAGCGGTCTGTCGCGCAGGCTGGAAACCATCGCCAGTAGTAACGCTAAATCGGCACTGGTTTCCGTCACCTTCACGCCGCCGACCACATTCACAAATACATCCTGATCGGCCATTTGCAACCCACCGTGACGGTGCAGCACCGCCAGCAGGATCGCCAAACGGTTTTGCTCCAGCCCTACTGCGACGCGGCGTGGATTCGCCATCATCGAGTGATCGACCAGCGCCTGGATCTCCACCAGCAGCGGACGCGTTCCTTCCCACACCACCATCACTGAGCTGCCGGAGGTCACTTCATCGCCGCGGCTTAAGAAGATGGCGGAAGGGTTGCTAACTTCACGCAGTCCCTGTTCAGTCATCGCGAAGACGCCCAGCTCATTCACCGCGCCGAAACGGTTTTTATGGCTGCGTAAGGTGCGGAAACGGGAATCGGCATCGCCGTCCAGAAGCACCGAGCAGTCGATACAGTGTTCCAGCACTTTAGGGCCTGCCAGCGAACCATCTTTGGTTACGTGCCCCACCATGACAATCGCCACGCCACGCGTTTTGGCGAAGCGCGTCAGATAAGCCGCCGTTTCACGCACCTGCGCCACGCTGCCAGGTGATGATTGTACATCCGCCATATGCATCACCTGGATGGAGTCAATAACCATCAGCTTCGGTTGCTCTTCTTCGGCAATCAGGCAGATCTGTTCGATGCTGGTTTCCGACAACATATTGAGATTGTCAGTCGGCAGGCCGAGGCGATGAGCGCGCATTGCCACCTGTTGCAGCGACTCTTCGCCGGTGACATACAGCGTTTTCATCTGCTGGGCCAGTTTGCACAGCGTTTGCAGTAGCAGCGTGGATTTCCCTGCGCCTGGATTACCGCCAATCAGAATGGCGCTTCCCGGCACCACCCCACCACCTAATACGCGGTCGAACTCTTTAAATCCGGTTGAAAAACGCGGCAACTCCTCAAGGCTGATATCGGAAAGTTTCTGGACTTTTGCCACCCCGGCGCTACCGGCATAGCCACTGAGACGCTCGTTACGCGCCACCGTTGGCGACGCAGCAAGACGCACCTCGGTGATGGTGTTCCAGGCATGGCAGGCGCTGCACTGCCCCTGCCAGCGCGGATAATCGGCCCCGCATTCATTACAAACAAAGGCGCGTTTTGGAGCTTTTGCCACGGTGTACCTCGTTAATGCTGTGCCGCCCGCAGGATGACGGGCGGACAATTACTTCTGATTCAGGCTGCCAGAGAGGATGCAGAATACCCCCATCAGGTCAGCGTGACGGATGGTGACTTCCGTCTTTTCATTCACTTTTGGCTTGGCATGGTAGGCAATCCCCAGACCTGCCGCTTTGATCATCGGCAGGTCGTTGGCACCATCGCCAATCGCCACGGTTTGCGCCAGCGGGATTTCATACTCCTGCGCCAGGCGGGTCAGGGTTTTCGCTTTATACTGAGCGTCTACAATGTCGCCAATCACATTACCGGTAAATTTACCGTCCATAATCTCCAGTTCATTGGCTACTACGGCGGTCAGGCGCAGCTTATCGCGCAGGTATTCGGCAAAGAAGGTAAAACCGCCGGAGGCAATCGCCACTTTCCAGCCCAGCGTTTCCAGCTTGAGTACCAGTTGCGTTAAGCCTGGCATCAGCGGCAGATTTTCCCGCACCTGTTGCAGAATGTTCGCGTCAGCGCCTTTCAGCGTCGCCACGCGGCTGCGCAGGCTGGCGGTAAAATCGAGTTCGCCGCGCATCGCCCGCTCGGTTACTTCCGCCACCATCTCGCCGGTTCCGGCCAGTTTGGCAATTTCATCGATACATTCAATCTGGATGGCGGTGGAGTCCATGTCCATCACCAGCAAACCCGGCGTGCGCAGGTGCGGGATTTTCCCCAGCGGGGCGACATCCAGTTGTGCTTCATGGGCCAGGCGCGTAGCCCGGGCGGTAAGTGAACCTGCCAGACGAATCACCTGATAATCTTCCACGCACCAGGCGGCAACAATCACCATCGCTGCGCCCAGTTTGCTCTGGTACTGAGTCAGACGTTGTTTATCCAGCCCACGACCATACAGCAGCCAGCCGCTACGACCTGCGTGGTAATCCAGTGGCATCACTTCATCACCACTTAATGAAAGAGGCAGACCAGGCCATAAAGAGACATCTTCAGGCAGGTCGCACCAGGTAATGTTAGGCATTAAGGCTCCTGTAAAATCGTTCGAAGCAGGGAAAATAACGCATGAGGCTACCTTGTATCCATTGCTTCTGGCAACATTAAGTCTCAAATTTTCAAAGGGTGGAAGATGGCTCGCACAAAACTGAAATTCCGGCTGCATCGGGCAGTGATTGTCCTGTTCTGTCTTGCCTTGTTAGTGGCGCTGATGCAGGGGGCATCATGGTTTAGTCAAAACCACCAGCGACAGCGTAATCCGCAGCTGGAAGAACTGGCCCGCACCCTGGCGCGGCAGGTGACGCTGAACGTTGCGCCGCTGATGCGTACCGACTCGCCGGATGAAAAACGTATTCAGGCGATCCTCGATCAGTTAACGGATGAAAGCCGCATCCTCGACGCGGGCGTCTATGACGAACAAGGCGATCTTATCGCCCGTTCTGGCGAAAGCGTCGAAGTGCGTGACCGGCTGGCGCTCGACGGTAAAAAAGCGGGCGGCTATTTTAACCAGCAGATTGTCGAACCCATTGCAGGGAAAAATGGTCCGCTTGGCTATCTGCGCCTGACGCTCGACACCCATACGCTCGCCACTGAAGCCCAACAGGTGGATAACACCACTAACATTTTACGCCTGATGTTGTTGCTCTCGCTGGCAATCGGCGTAGTGCTGACCCGCACGCTGCTACAGGGTAAACGCACCCGCTGGCAGCAATCCCCCTTCCTGTTAACCGCCAGCAAACCGGTGCCGGAAGAGGAAGAAAGCGAGAAAAAAGAGTGACCCATTACTACAAGAAAGGAAATCGTTATGTCCACATTACGCCTGCTCATCTCTGACTCTTACGACCCGTGGTTTAACCTGGCGGTAGAGGAGTGTATTTTTCGCCAGATGCCCGCCACGCAGCGCGTTTTGTTTCTCTGGCGCAATGCCGACACGGTAGTGATTGGTCGCGCGCAGAACCCGTGGAAAGAGTGTAATACCCGGCGGATGGAAGAAGATAACGTTCGCCTGGCACGGCGCAGTAGCGGTGGCGGCGCGGTGTTCCACGATCTCGGCAATACCTGTTTTACCTTCATGGCTGGCAAGCCGGAATACGATAAAACGATCTCCACCTCGATTGTGCTCAATGCACTGAACGCGCTCGGTGTCAGCGCCGAAGCGTCCGGACGTAACGATTTGGTGGTGAAAACCGCCGAAGGCGACCGTAAAGTCTCAGGCTCGGCCTATCGCGAAACCAAAGATCGTGGCTTCCATCACGGCACCTTGCTACTCAATGCCGACCTTAGCCGCCTGGCAAACTATCTCAACCCGGATAAAAAGAAACTGGCGGCGAAAGGCATTACGTCGGTACGTTCCCGCGTGACCAATCTGACCGAATTGCTGCCGGGAATTACCCATGAGCAGGTTTGCGAAGCCATAACCGAGGCCTTTTTCGCCCATTATGGCGAGCGTGTAGAAGCGGAAATTATCTCCCCGGACAAAACGCCGGACTTGCCGAACTTCGCCGAAACCTTTGCCCGCCAGAGTAGCTGGGAATGGAATTTCGGACAGGCTCCAGCGTTCTCGCATCTGCTGGATGAACGCTTTACCTGGGGCGGCGTAGAACTGCATTTCGACGTCGAAAAAGGCCATATCACCCGCGCCCAGGTGTTTACCGATAGCCTCAACCCCGCACCTCTGGAAGCTCTCGCCGGACGACTGCAAGGCTGCCTATACCGCGCTGACATGCTGCAACAAGAGTGTGAAGCGCTGTTGGTTGACTTCCCTGAACAGGAAAAAGAGCTACGGGAGTTGTCGACGTGGATAGCGGGAGCGGTACGGTAACTCGCTGATTAAAATATCCAGGGAAGGAAATATGATCGATCTGAAGAACCAGGAACGGGAGATTATCAATTTAATGTTCAGCCAGGGTATATCCTGGCTAACCGTCGTGCGTATCAGGCATAAACTATCACTTGCTGAAGTTAGTAAAATGTTGGGTATCTCGATTAATTCTCTAAAACAAATCGAAAAGACGGAACGGCTTAGTTCAAACATCAAAAACAAAATGGCAGGAATTTATGGTTGTCCGCCAGAGTTGCTGATATGCCCTTACTGGATGACGGCTGAACATAAATGAATAGATTCGTGAATAGATACTCGAATGGATTTAATTTTCTATCTATATGAAAAATAATAGTAAATCTATAAATCAGTTGCTATTGATGAATAAATACTAAAAAGCCGGAGCAGTCTCCCGCTCCGGCTTCACAAGGCAATCGCCTTTCAGCAAAACACAATTACTCTTTATCGCCCAGCAGAACGGATTCCAGTGCGATTTTGATCATGTCGTTGAAGGTGGTCTGACGCTCAGCGGCAGTGGTTTGCTCGTGAGTGCGGATGTGGTCAGACACGGTGCAGATGGTCAGGGCTTTCGCGCCAAACTCTGCAGCCACGCCGTAGATACCAGCCGCTTCCATTTCCACGCCGAGGATGCCGTATTTTTCCATCACGTCGAACATTTCGCCGTCCGGAGAGTAGAACAGGTCAGCGGAGAACAGGTTACCAACGCGAGCATCAATGCCCAGTGCTTTAGCTGCATCTACTGCGTTACGCACCATGTCGAAGTCAGCGATAGCTGCAAAGTCATGGTCTTTAAAACGGATGCGGTTAACTTTGGAATCGGTGCAGGCACCCATACCAATCACTACGTCACGCAGTTTTACGTGCGGCAGAACTGCGCCACAGGAACCAACGCGAATGATTTTCTTCACGCCGAAATCGGTGATCAGTTCTTTAGTGTAGATGGAGCAGGACGGGATACCCATACCGTGGCCCATTACAGAAATTTTGCGGCCTTTGTAAGTACCGGTGAAGCCCAGCATACCGCGAACGTTGTTCACTTCACGAGCATCTTCAAGGAAAGTTTCAGCAATATACTTCGCACGCAGCGGGTCGCCTGGCATCAAAACTACGTCAGCGAAATCGCCCATTTCTGCATTAATGTGTGGAGTAGCCATCATTTTATCCTTTTTGTGACATATTAAAGGCGGAGTCACTGCTCCGCCCAAATCCATCAGAACATGGCTTTGCCATATTCCATATCAGAAGTACCAAAATATTTTGCCAGAGTCTGGCCGATATCCGCGAAAGTTTCACGGTGCCCCAGCGAACCCGGTTTTACTTTCGGGCCGTAAACCAGTACCGGAATATGTTCACGGGTATGGTCAGTACCGGTCCAGGTCGGATCACAACCGTGGTCAGCAGTGAGGATCAGGATGTCGTCATCGCGCAGCAAAGACATCAGCTCTGGCAGACGGCGGTCGAACAGTTCCAGACCCGCAGCATAACCGGCAACGTCGCGACGGTGGCCCCAGGAAGAGTCGAAGTCAACGAAGTTGGTGAAGACGATGGTGTTATCACCCGCTTCTTTCATCTCTTTGATGGTGGCGTCAAACAGCGCGTCCAGGCCGGTCGCTTTCACTTTTTTGGTGATGCCGCAGTTAGCGTAGATGTCTGCAATTTTACCGACAGAAACCACCTGGCCGTGTTTTTCATCAACCAGTTTCTGCAGCACGGTCGGTGCTGGCGGTTCAACAGCCAGGTCATGACGGTTACCGGTACGCTGGAAGTTACCGGCTTTGTCGCCGATAAACGGACGAGCGATAACACGACCGATGTTGTAGCCGCCGTTGGTCAGCTCTTCACGGGCGATTTCGCACAGTTCGTAGAGTTTATCCAGGCCAAAGGTTTCTTCGTGGCAAGCAATCTGGAACACGGAGTCAGCGGAGGTATAGAAAATCGGCTTGCCGGTTTTCATGTGCTCTTCGCCCAGCTGATCCAGAATGACCGTACCGGAAGAGTGGCAGTTACCGAGGTAACCCGGCAGATTAGCGCGTTCGACCAGTTTATCCAGCAGCTCTTGCGGGAAGCTGTTTTCGTGATCGGAGAAGTATCCCCACTCAAACAGAACCGGGACACCGGCAATTTCCCAGTGACCAGACGGGGTGTCTTTACCGGATGACATTTCGTGCGCCCATGCGTACGCGCCGATAACTTCAGCGTTGCCGTCCATTCCCGCCGGAATGAAACCGGTAGAACCTTCGTGTGCTTTCGCCAACCCCAGACGGGTCAGATTTGGCAGATTGAGCGGGCCTTTACGACCATTATCAGCTTCGCCTTTGGCACAAGCTTCTGCGATATGACCCAGGGTGTCAGCCCCGACGTCACCAAAGCGTTCTGCATCTTCTGTAGCGCCGATGCCGAATGAGTCCAGCACCATAATAAATGCACGTTTCATATGTTCTCCGTACTCAGTGCTTCAAATTTAAATGATCAGATCAGTATACCGTTATTCGCTGATACGGCGATAGACAGTTGGTGTGCTTTCCGGTGCTTTATCGGCAAGTTTAATTGCCGCTTTCACCGCTTTCGCCGCTTCCTGCCAGCTGTTTTCGTCTTTCGCGTGGATAACCGCCAGCGGACGCTGGCCGTCGACCTGGTCGCCCAGACGCGCCATATCAGTAAAGCCGACGCTGTAATCGATGGTGTCAGATGCCTGACGGCGACCGCCGCCCATTGCAACCACTGCCATTCCCAGCGCGCGGGTATCCATTTCACTGACAAAACCTTCGGTATCAGCATAGACTGCTTTCGTCAGCATCGCTGTCGGCAGATACTTCGCGTAGTTCTCAACGAAGTCGGTCGGGCCTTTTTGTGCCGCTACCATACGACCAAAGACTTCTGCCGCTTTACCGTTGTCCAGTACCGCCTGCAATTTCGCGCGCGCTTCGGCGTCATCTTTCGCCAGTTTGCCGGAGGTAAGCATCTCCACACACAACGCCATCGTGACATCAAACAGACGCAGGTTACGGTACTCACCTGTCAGGAACTGCACCGCTTCACGAACTTCAACCGCGTTACCGGCACTGGAGGCCAGCACCTGATTCATGTCGGTGAGTAGCGCGGTGGTGCGCACGCCAGCGCCGTTAGCCACGCCAACAATCGCTTCGGCAAGGGCTTCAGAGAGTTCGTAGGTCGGCATAAACGCGCCGCTACCGACTTTCACGTCCATCACCAGTGCATCCAGACCTTCCGCCAGTTTCTTCGCCAGGATCGAGGCAGTGATCAGCGGGATGGAATCCACGGTTGCGGTAATATCGCGGGTCGCGTAGAAACGTTTATCCGCCGGAGCCAGTGAACTGGTCTGGCCAATAATCGCCACGCCGACGTCTTTAATAATTTCGCGGAAACGGTTGTCATCCGGGAAAATGTCGAAGCCAGGGATGGATTCCAGTTTGTCGAGCGTACCGCCAGTATGGCCGAGGCCACGACCGGAGATCATCGGAATATAGCCGCCGCAGGCAGCGACCATTGGCCCCAACATCAGCGAAGTCACATCGCCGACGCCGCCGGTCGAGTGTTTATCAACAATCGGGCCATTCAGATGCAGGCTTTTCCAGTCGAGAACGGTTCCTGAATCTCGCATCGCCATCGTCAGCGAGACACGCTCCGGCATTGTCATATCGTGGAAGAAAATGGTCATCGCGAGGGCGGCAATCTGCCCTTCGGAGATAGTGTTGTCGCGAATGCCGTTGATAAAGAAGCGAATTTCTTCATCGCTCAGCGCATGACCATCACGTTTTTTACGAATAATTTCTTGTGCGAGAAACAAGGTAACCTCCCGTGGAATAAGTTTGAAGGCGTTGTTGCCAGATGGCGGATGTTGTTATTGCCTGATGCTGACCGCTTCTTATCCTGCCTACACGGCAATCGTCCCGTAGGCCGGATAAGGCGTTCGCGCCGCATCCGGCATCCACCCTCTGGCAAAAGGCAGCTTAGTAGCTGCTGGCGCTCTTACCGTCGCCGTGGCCCAGCGCTTTCAGCAGGCTTGCCAGCAGGCTGGAAGCACCAAAGCGGTAGTGACGCGCATCAGCCCAGTCAGCACCGAACAGTTCATCTGCGATGGCAAGATATTTCTGCGCATCTTCCGCAGTACGCACGCCGCCCGCCGGTTTGAAACCAACGGTTTTTTCTACGCCCATGTCGCGAATCACTTCCATCATGATGCGCGCGCTTTCCGGCGTCGCATTCACAGCCACTTTACCGGTAGAGGTTTTGATGAAATCAGCACCCGCTTTAATGGAGATTTCAGACGCTTTGCGGATCAGCGCTTCGTCTTTCAGTTCGCCGGTTTCGATGATCACTTTCAGCAGTACATTCGCTGCCGCGCAAGCCTCTTTACAGGCTTTCACCAGGTCAAAACCTACCTGCTCGTTACCCGCCATCAGCGCACGGTACGGGAACACCACATCAACTTCATCGGCACCGTAGGCGATTGCCGCGCGGGTTTCGGCCAGCGCGATTTCGATATCGTCGTTACCGTGTGGGAAGTTGGTTACCGTAGCGATACGGATTTCCGGGGTACCCTGCTCTTTCAGCGTTTTGCGAGCAATTGGGATAAAGCGAGGATAGATACAGATAGCGGCGGTATTGCCGACCGGAGTTTTGGCCTGATGACACAGGGCGATCACTTTCTCGTCGGTGTCGTCGTCATTCAGGGTGGTCAGGTCCATCAATTTCAGTGCACGCAGGCTGCTTGCTTTCAGATCAGTCATTTCATTCTCCTGGCTTGTCGCCAATAAAATTCACCTTGCGAGTTTGTTAGTATTCTAACATCGACTCCGCAACACACTTCGATATACATCACAATTAAGGAAATCTACTTACAAAATTGCATTACTGTAATGCGATCTGGTTCAAATAATTCACTTTCAAATGAATGCGTCAGTGGTGGCAAACGCATCAGGATCAAAGTGAACATCACGAAACTTCTTACAATGGCGCATCACCTTCGGCATAAAAAGGAACAGAAGATGCCCACTTCTCATGAAAATGCACTGCAACAACGTTGCCAGCAAATTGTCACCAGCTCAGTACTTAGCCCGGAGCAGAAGCGCCATTTTCTGGCGCTGGAAGCAGAAAACAATCTGCCTTACCCACAGCTTCCTGCCGAAGCCCGCCGCGCGCTGGATGAAGGTGTAATCTGCGATATGTTTGAAGGTCATGCGCCGTATAAACCGCGCTATGTCTTACCCGATTACACCCGTTTTTTGGCCAACGGTTCCGAATGGCTGGAGCTGGAAGGCGCAAAAGATCTTGATGACGCACTCTCTCTGCTGACCATTCTTTACCACCACGTTCCTTCGGTCACATCGATGCCGGTCTACCTGGG
Source organism: Escherichia sp. 94.0001 (assembly GCF_013369155.2). Classification (NCBI taxonomy): domain Bacteria; kingdom Pseudomonadati; phylum Pseudomonadota; class Gammaproteobacteria; order Enterobacterales; family Enterobacteriaceae; genus Escherichia; species Escherichia sp. 94.0001. The sequence continues at coordinate 50,928 of NZ_JABWMS020000022.1, forward strand.
GCAACTGGATGCGTTGTTGCAACCGTATGTTAGAATTCTAACACAAGACGAGATCGATATTCGAATAAAACGTTTCTGGCGTTACCTCGACAGAACCCTGCCAGACGCCTTTATGCACGCCAATATTGGCCCATCTGATTCACCCATTACCCGTGCGATTTTACGCGCAGACGCAGAGCTGAAGCAGGTTTCACCGAACCTGACTTTTATCTACGATCCTGAAATCACCCCTGATGACCTGCTGCTGGAAGTGGCGAAAAACATCTGTGAATGTAGCAAACCGCACATCGCCAACGGTCCCGTGCATGATAAAATTTTCACAAAAGGGGGCTACGGGATTGTGAGCTGTTACAACTCACTGCCGCTGGCGGGTGGTGGCAGCACGCTGGTACGCCTTAACCTGAAAGCCATTGCCGAGCGCAGCGAATCGCTGGATGACTTCTTTACGCGCACTCTACCGCACTACTGCCAACAGCAGATCGCCATCATCGATGCGCGGTGTGAATTCCTCTATCAACAATCACACTTCTTTGAGAATAGCTTCCTGGTGAAAGAAGGGCTGATTAACCCTGAACGTTTTGTGCCTATGTTTGGCATGTATGGGCTGGCGGAAGCGGTTAACTTGTTGTGTGAGAAAGAAGGAATTGCCGCGCGTTACGGTAAAGAAGCCGCCGCAAATGAAGTGGGTTATCGCATTAGCGCGCAACTGGCGGAGTTTGTCGCCAATACCCCCGTGAAATATGGCTGGCAAAATCGCGCCATGCTACACGCACAGTCGGGGATAAGTTCCGATATCGGCACCACGCCGGGCGCGCGTTTGCCGTATGGCGATGAGCCAGATCCGATCACCCATCTGCAAACTGTCGCCCCGCATCATGCTTATTATTATTCCGGCATCAGCGACATTTTGACGCTCGACGAAACCATCAAACGTAATCCGCAGGCGCTGGTACAGCTTTGCCTCGGTGCCTTTAAAGCCGGAATGCGTGAATTTACCGCCAATGTCAGCGGTAACGATCTGGTTCGCGTTACCGGTTATATGGTGCGTTTGTCGGATTTAGAAAAATATCGTGCCGAAGGTTCACGTACCAATACCACCTGGCTGGGAGAAGAAGCCGCACGCAACACTCGTATTCTGGAACGCCAGCCGCGCGTTATAAGCCATGAACAGCAGATGCGCTTTAGTCAGTAAGATTATCCCCTTCTCCTGCGTTGACGGGCCAGGCAGTCGTCTGGCTCTGTTTTTACAGGGCTGCAATCTGCGCTGCAAAAACTGTCACAATCCGTGGACGATGGGGCGCTGTAATGATTGCGGGGAGTGCGTGCCACAGTGTCCGCATCAGGCGTTGCAGATTGTTAACAGCAAAGTAGTGTGGAACGCAGCCGTCTGCGAGCAGTGTGATACCTGCCTGAAGATGTGTCCGCAACATGCCACGCCGATGGCGCAATCCATGAACGTGGACGAGGTGCTTAGTCACGTCCGCAAAGCGGTGCTGTTTATTGAAGGGATAACGGTAAGCGGCGGCGAAGCCACGACCCAGTTACCGTTTGTGGTGGCGCTGTTTACTGCTATCAAAAATGATCCACAACTGTGTCATCTCACCTGTCTGGTGGACAGTAACGGCATGTTGAGCGAAACCGGCTGGGAAAAATTACTCCCGGTGTGCGACGGCGCGATGCTCGATCTCAAAGCGTGGGGAAGCGAATGTCATCAACAGCTAACCGGACGCGATAATCAGCAGATCAAGCGCAGTATTAGTCTGCTTGCCGAGCGCGGCAAGCTGGCAGAACTGCGTTTGCTGGTAATCCCAGGCCACGTGGATTATTTGCAGCATATCGATGAGCTGGCGGCGTTTATCAAGGGACTTGGCGATGTTCCGGTACGCCTGAACGCGTTTCATGCCCACGGCGTGTATGGCGAGGCGCAAAGCTGGGCGAGCGCCACGCCGGAAGACGTTAAGCAATTGGCTGATGCGTTACGGGAGCACGGGGTGAGCCGGTTGATATTTCCGGCGCTGTATTTGTGACATGGCGGATGCAGCCTACGGTTCGGCACAGACCTGTAGGCCTGATAAGACGCGTCAGCGTCGCATCAGGCATTGTGCGCCAACTGCCGGATGCGGCGTGAACGCCTTATCCGGCCTACGGTTCGGCACAGACTTGTAGGCATGATAAGACGCGTCAGCGTCGCATCAGGCATTGTGCGTCGACTGCCGGATGCGGTGTGAACGCCTTATCCGGCTTACGAAGGGCAGACTACCCACGAACGTTAAACACCGCATACGTGTTATTAAGCAACACTTCGGCAATCTCATCCGCGGGTTCCGGGCGTAACTCGCACAGCACGGCAAACACACGGGCGGCCTGTTCAGGGCGATTAGGCTGCCCCTGAAAACCATTGAGCGGCATATCTGGTGCGTCGGTCTCCAGCAACAACGATGCCAGCGGCAGCTTTGCGATGACATCGCGGGTTTTACTGGCGCGTGGATAGGTGATAGTACCGCCTACGCCAATTTTGTAGCCCAGCTGCACAAACCGTTCAGCCTGTTGCAGGCTGCCAGAAAAACCATGAACCACACCAGTGCGTGGCAAATTTTGGCGTTTAAGATGCATCGCCAGTTTGTCATGCGTGCGCCGTGAATGAAGGATCACCGGCAGATCGTAGCGTTTCGCCAGTTTCAGTTGTTCATCAAGCAACCACTGCTGCCTCTCAAATTGCGGATCGTCACCAAAGAGATCCAGGCCGATCTCCCCCACCGCCACCACCTTCGTCGGACGTCTTCCCAACGCCTGCTGTAACTGATCCAGCGATGCATCGTTATGTTTTTCCAACATCCCCGGATGCAACCCTAAAGCGGCATACAGCGGTTGATAATTTTCCGCTAACGCCTGCACGCGGGCAAAATTTGCCGCCTCGGTGGCCGGAACAATGATCTTGCCTACGCCCGCTTGTGCCGCGCGTTGCAGGCTGGCCTCTTCATCGCCACTAAACGGCGGGAAATCAAAATGGCAGTGGGTGTCGATAAAACGGCAAATCAAGCCAAATCCTCATTGTTAAATGTCGGGTCGTTCGCCTGTGGAGCGTCTATCACCTCGGTAACCAGCGTATCGTTGGCGACGGGTGCAGGCGGAATAACGATCGACTCCGGCGTCACCACCGGCACCAGATGGCGGCTCAGCGGCGCTTTTTCAGTCAATAACTTACCGACCGTTGCCAGAAAATAACGCCCGCATAAACGCCCAAGTTTATAGTCTTCACGCAGCGCCGGAATCCGACTGCCGAGCGCGATACTATGTAATGGCTTCGGCGGATAAATTTCGAATATCCTCAACTGGCCCGGTGGTTTCTCAATAAATTGCTGAATCTCACGATAGCTGGTTTCATGATGCTGCACCAGATTGACCAGCGGCTGCAGGCTACTGTCACCCAGCCAGCGTTCCATGCGTTTGAACCACTGCGGCGTGTAGTACATTTGTGACGGCACAGTGCGGATGACGACTAACGTTTTTGCGCCCTGCCTTGCCGCCTCTTTAACCGGGATCGCATCACTGATCCCGCCATCCAGGTAATTAATGCCTTCCAGCGACACTCCGGTACGATAAAAGCCCGGTATCGCACTGGAGGCGCGAATCACATCCAGCCAGTTCTGTTTGTTTGGCAAAAAGTAATTCGGCGCATAGTCATCCTGACGACAAGCGCACATATAAAACGATTTGCCGCTGTCAAATAGCCGCGCTGCGGTGTCCATTTGCAACGGCATCTGGCTTGCGGTGGCCTCCACCAGCCAGTCGAGATCGATAAGATTTCCTCCACGGACAAAGCGCAATGGATCGAAAAATTCGCGTTTTGTGGTATAGCGCATGATGACTTTGCGCGCGTAACCGGGCTGATTGCAGATATACGCCGAGAGGTTCTGCGCCCCGGCAGATGTGCCGAGATAAAGATCGAAAGGATTAAACTGCGCGCGCATAAACTCATCCAGCACGCCAGCTGTGAAAATTCCACGCTGCCCGCCGCCTTCGCACACCAGAGCTATTCGTCCAGGCTGGAACGGCCTTAGCGACAACGGCGCAATATTACCAAGCGTTACAGGTATTCGCTGCCCCACCTCTGCCTTCCTGTTTTTGTTGTGAAAGAATGACAAAGTAACGCAATTTATTATTCGCTAAAACAGCAAAAGCCAGTCCGCTGGACTGGCTTTGGATAAAATTTTCTTAATGGTCTGAAATCTAGGGTCGTTTTCGGCCCATGAACAAACTCACCAGGAACAGAATAATCCCGACGACAAAGACAATTTTAGCTGCGCCCGCAGCGGTACCGGCCAGACCACCAAACCCAAGTGCGGCGGCGATTAACGCGATAACCAGAAATATGATGCCCCAACGAAACATATAAGCGTCTCCTTTACCATAGTTAATGTCACCGCTTGATATGAGCGTGAAAATCACTCAATGCGATATTTTTAGTGTGGTGCACATCGCGCCTCCCGACAAAGTTCGGGAGGTCGAATTACGACGAATTACTTAGTTTTCAGATCATTTTTAACGCTTTTCACACCATCTACCGCTTTGGCGATACTTTCAGCACGGTCACTTTGTGCCTGAGAATCTACGGTACCGGAGAGCTGAACCACACCATCGGTGGTTTCAACTTTCACTTTACGTGAAGGGACGATATCGTCCGCCAGCAGTTTGGCTTTGATTTCACTGGTGGTGGCGGTGTCACCCGCGTAGCCCTTCACAGAACCTTCTTTAGCGTCGCGAACGTGCAGTTTGTCGCTGACAGAGGTCACGCCTTCAACGCCTTTCGCCACTTTCACTGCCTCTTCGGCCTGGGCCTGGCTTTCAACGAAACCGCTCAGAGTCACGACTTTTTGATCGGTTTTGACAGAGATATCGGTGCTCTTGATGTTGTCATGATCCACCAGGGCCGCCTTCACTTTCGCGGTGATGGCGCTGTCATCCATGAAATTACCGACTTTATTCATAGAGCTATCGACTTTTTGCCCTGCGCTTTCATTGGTAGTCTGCGCGTTGTTTTCTGCGTAGGCAGAGCCGGTCGCGACGGCAGAGGTCAACATTACAGCCAGCAGAGTTTTCGAAATCTTCAGTCTTGTCATAGTCATCGATTTATTCCTGTATGTTTGCTCGTAATTTGAGCCTGGCAACACGAGGTTGCATTGCTGAATAGGGAGAGGCTTCACCCTCTACAGAAGTCAATGGTCGCTATCACAAAAGCGATGGCTGATGAATAACGACCATTACAGCCTCTGAATCAGTTATTAATATCGGTAGAATGACAATCGACGGCTTTAGATACTGATATCTACGCATTGAACGGTATTTAACGCCGTCAGAAATGTCATTACTTTGTTAAATATAGATCACAATTTTGAAACCGCTCGGGATATCCCCTAAAACATAAGTAAAAGTGAATGTTTTAAGAACATTCCGTAAGCGGCTAATAAGGAAGGGAAATTGACAGGGCGCAGCGGCTACCGCGCCCTGGAGGCAAGAATTAATGCTCGCGAGTCTGGTGGAACTGAACGTCCGGATAACGTTCCTGCGCCAGGCGCAGGTTGACCATGCTGGTAGCGATGTAAGCGAGGTTATCGCCGCCATCAAGCGCCAGTTGGCTTTCGTTCTTACGCTTGAACTCTTCGAATTTCTTCGCGTCCGCACATTCTACCCAGCGTGCAGTGGCAACGTTGACTGACTCATACACTGCTTCAACGTTGTATTCGCTCTTCAGGCGCGCTACCACCACATCAAACTGCAGCACACCAACCGCACCAACGATCAGGTCGTTGTTGGAGATCGGACGGAACACCTGCACCGCGCCCTCTTCGGAAAGCTGTACCAGCCCTTTGAGCAGCTGTTTTTGCTTCAGCGGATCTTTCAGGCGGATACGACGGAACAGTTCCGGCGCAAAGTTCGGGATACCGGTGAACTTCATCATCTCCCCCTGGGTAAAGGTGTCGCCGATCTGAATAGTGCCGTGGTTGTGCAGACCAAGGATGTCGCCCGGATACGCTTCTTCAACATGCGAACGGTCGCCCGCCATAAAGGTCAGCGCGTCGGAGATCACCACATCTTTCGCGGTGCGCACCTGGCGCAGCTTCATACCTTTTTCATATTTACCAGATACCACACGCATAAACGCCACGCGGTCGCGGTGTTTCGGGTCCATGTTGGCCTGAATTTTAAATACGAAGCCGGTAAATTTATCTTCGCTCGCCTCTACGGTACGGGTATCAGTCTGACGCGGCATCGGCGCAGGTGCCCACTCTACCAGGCCATCCAGCATATGATCGACGCCGAAGTTACCCAGCGCAGTACCAAAGAACACTGGAGTAATTTCGCCCGCAAGGAACAATTCTTTGTCGAACTCGTTAGACGCGCCTTTCACCAGTTCCAGTTCGTCACGCAGCTGCTGTGCCAGATCTTCACCAACCGCAGCATCGAGATCCGGGTTATTCATCCCTTTAACAATACGGACTTCCTGAATGGTGTGACCTTTACCGCTCTGATAGAGATAGGTTTCGTCTTTATAAAGGTGGTAAACGCCTTTAAACAGCTTGCCGCAGCCAATCGGCCAGGTGATCGGTGCGCAGCCGATTTTCAGCTCGTTCTCAACTTCATCGAGCAGCTCCATCGGATCGCGGATATCACGGTCAAGTTTGTTCATAAAGGTGAGGATCGGCGTGTCGCGCAGACGGGTAACTTCCATCAGCTTGCGGGTACGATCTTCAACACCTTTTGCGGCGTCGATAACCATCAGGCAGCAGTCCACCGCCGTCAGAGTACGATAGGTATCTTCCGAGAAGTCTTCGTGCCCCGGGGTGTCGAGCAGGTTAACCAGGCAGTCGTGATACGGAAACTGCATCACAGACGTAGTAATGGAGATCCCACGCTGCTTTTCCATCTCCATCCAGTCCGACTTAGCGTGCTGGTTGGAACCACGGCCTTTTACTGTACCGGCGGTCTGAATGGCCTGTCCGAACAGCAGCACCTTCTCGGTGATGGTCGTTTTACCGGCGTCCGGGTGAGAAATAATTGCAAAGGTTCTTCTTTTCGCTACCTCTGCGGCCAAAAGGCTTGTCATAATTGTTGTCTCTTTGATTATGTACAATCATATGTACAAAGAAAAATTCATGCCGCTGATTGTACATTTTGGAGGTATCAGAGCATAGCAGAACATGATCAGTAGGTGTATTTGTAGCCAAAGAACATTTGTATATGCAGCAATCTTTGCTCTATTGACACTGTTTATTCATACAGTTAAAAATAACACTGTATACAAACACAGTGTAGAGGGATTTTTATGCGTATTGAGATCTGCATAGCCAAAGAGAAAATGACTAAAATGCCAAACGGTGCTGTGGATGCGTTAAAGGAAGAATTAACTCGACGCATCAGTAAGCGTTATGACGATGTAGAGGTGATCGTAAAAGCCACCAGCAACGATGGCCTTTCTGTTACGCGCACCGCCGATAAAGATTCAGCTAAAACTTTTGTTCAGGAAACTCTGAAAGATACCTGGGAGTCTGCTGACGAGTGGTTTGTTCACTAATTAGCACGTAAAATCAGTAACGGCTGGAAATCATTCAATACTCGCACTATCGGAAGTTCACCAGCCAACCGCAGCACGTTCTTGCATACGACGTGCCTGCGGTTTCAACTCCCGCAGCCCACCAATCATGATTGGACAATGCCACTATAGCACTAGCAAAAACAAGAAATTAGCAGTCTCAGCAGAACACAGACTAGGCGGCGAAGAGACAACAAAAGATACGCAAAGAAGCCGCGGTTCCAGAAGAATAAAAAACCGCTAATGGACAGCCACCTTAACAAGGACTTTTTATATACGTGATTCACTGATACCAGTGGCATTAATAGCAATTATATACTGATAAAACACCAGGTTATGTATCCATCTAAATCGCGCTAGTATCAGCGCATTAACACACAACTCCAAGTGATTTAGATCACATTCTTACTGGTATGCCACAAGGATCACGCATGGAAGATGCAATTCAGGCCTATGAAATCAATGATATTGATGATATAGAAAATATTTTCGGACGAGTTATTTCAGGCGAAGAAATCCACATTGAAAATTTGAAGTTAAACTTCTTAGAAAGTATTGATTTCAAATTTTTTGGTGATGAAGATAAGTATAATGGTACTCTGCCTGCAAGTTTGGCACAGGGTATCTGTGAATTTCAAACTGAGATGTACAAGGTTTTTACTCTAATCAAGTACAAAACCTCTAACTTACAGAAGCTCACTGCTGAGGATCGAGAAGCTGCAGAGTTGGTTTTTACTATCAATCCTGGCTGCACAGAAATTATCACCTCAGTTAAAGAACTTATTGATTCCTTTGGTAACGCATTTGAGAAGGTAACACAAGGTATGAGCCCAAGACAGAAAACAATGTGTTTCCTGTTTGCTGTCTTAGTTTTAGGCGGCGCATGGGTCGGTACGTCCTACTTAGATCATCAGACACAAGTCGAAACCAAAACTATTGAGTTACAACTGGAAGAAGCAAAACAGCGAGCAGAATCCGAGCGGATGACAATTCTACGCGATGGTATGCTGTCTGCAATAAAAGCACATGAAGGTATTGATACGATAGAGCGCGCCGAAGGTATCCAAGAGCACACAGCTAAGGCATACACTGGAGTTCTTAAAGGTGCATCTGATGCAGACAAAGTGACGATCCGCGGGGCCAGCGATATTGAGCTTTCGCAAGGTCAGGTTCAAGAAATCATCAAGAACCCAATTGAAAAGGCTAAGTCAGAGCAGCAAACATTGGAAGTTGTCATTGATAGTATAAAACGCTCAGCCGATAAGCTAACGTTAAGCTGCCATGAGCCAACAGGTGATGATTCATTCCCGATCTATGTTGATACCAGTTTTATCAATGATCCTGATGAAATAGGCTTAATTTTTGACGCGATGAAAAATAATAAAACGGTCAACATCCTTGGTAGTTATAAGATTAGGTCTGGTGTGATAGAACAAGGTAACGCCTCTACAATCTCACCCCCTTGAACTTCAAACCGGCCAATGTGCCGGTTTGTTATTTCATTACAATCCCTCTTGGGTAACATTTTTATATAGATAACAGTCTTAATTTTTGGTAAGGCACCATGCTCACAGAAAAACAGTTTTTTGAACTTATCAAAGCATTACAGTCATCTAATTTCTCAACCACAGAGATTTTAGGGTTGAGCTTCGCTATTATTATTGCAGCTCTCATAGTGAACTTTATTGTTTCTTTTATAACTGAAAAAGCAAAAATTTCTGCTACCAACGCTAACTATGAAATACTCAGAAAGCAGTTAGCATTAAATACAACAACTATCAAAGATATAGAAAAAAAGATTACTTCTGAGTTGTGGATTTCTCAACAAATCTGGCAAAAAAAGTACGATATGTATGAGTACATTTACACTCAGTTACTTAGTATAAAAAAATGGGCTGATAATGAATTTGAAATTATTGAGATTCACATGATGCCAACATATGTAGCCAATAGTTATCAAGGATATTTTAATCAAGAACAAGAAAAGCAGTTTTGGGATGAAGTACAACAGGCCCACGAAGACCGTGATAAAGCACTAAACGATGAAGATCTTAAATTAAAAAATAAAGAGCTACAACAGAAACTTAGCCTAGCCTTCACAGCATTAACAGAGATGATGTTAACTAAAGCAGTTCTTCTTAATAAAGAAGTAACTGTTATTTTAAATGAATTAATTGAGAATATTGGTACAAATCCATCCCCACAGGAATATGAAGAACCGGATGATTATGGATACAGAATCAAGGGGGCCATGGATAAAGCCTTAGAAAAAATAAGAATTAATGCTTTATCTGATTTAGAAATAAAAAATCCAGAATATTAATCCCCGTCATGTGGTGACAGAGGAATAAAGTTTAATTTCTCTTGCGCGTGAAATGCGTAAAATGAGTAATGGCTGGAAATCATTCAATACTCGCACTATCAAAAGTTTACTAGCCAAACCGCAGCACGTCCTGCATACGTCGTGTCTGCGGTTTTTCTTTTTCGCTTACATTGTGTCTGGTTCTTCCGGCCACTCAATATCAGGTGCAGTTGATGTATCAACACGGTTCAGCAACACCCGATACTTTTTCCAGGCTTCCAGCAACGAGGTTTCTTCCTCCGTTGCGATTTCCAGATCTGCAGCATCCTGAAGCGGCGCAATATGCTCACTGGCTACCTGCATCAGGCTGTTTTTTGTTTCTTCCGCCTCTCGGATCCGGAACAGTTTTTCTACTTCTGCATCTTTCACCCAGGCTGTGCCGTTCCACTTCTGAAACTCCCCTTCCGGGGATAACCAGGTGACATTTTCCGGTAATAAGCCGAGTTCAGAAATAAACAACGCGTCGCCGGAAGCCACGTCATAAACCGTTTTACCCCGATGATCTTCAACGAGATGCCACGATGCCTCATCACTGTTGAAAACAGCCACGAAGCCAGCCGGAATATCTGGCGGTGCAATATCGGTACTGTTTGCTGGCAGACCTGTATGAGGCGGAATATATGCGTCACCTTCACCAATAAATTCATTAGTTCCGTCCAGCAGATTATAAATTTTTATGGTCCGTGGTTGTTCACTCATTCTGAATGCCATTATGCAAGCCTCACAATATAGTTAAATGCGATGTTTTTGACGGTGTTTTCCGCGTTACCAGCAGCGTTAACGGTGATGGTGTGTCCATGTGAACCAATCGCAACGGAGTGCGTATGAGCACCAATACCGACAGTATGTGCATGTGCGCCTGCGCTTGCAGCAGTGCCGGACAGCGAGTGGGTATGAGCACCATCTGATGATGTCTTCCCTGCATTACGAGTCTGGCCACTACCGCTTGTTGTGCTCATAATCCCCGCGCTTAGATTTGAAATCGCAGTATAACCATTAGGAAAAATGCTCGTGTTCGTGCCACCAAATGCACCGGAACTCTTGTGTTGGTGCGCACCGGCACTATTTGCTGTCCCGCTAATACTATGGGTATGTGCACCAGTGTTATTCGTGGATTTAGTGCCGTAATCAAACGATGATGTGGTTTTCGTCCCCAAATCCGTACTGGATGCGCTGGCGCTGTGGGTGTGCGATTTAATGCCGTCCTGTTCCTGAGATAATACGGCTCGACCACTGGCAGGTTTGCCCTTAATCGTCCAGCCACGCATATCAGGGATCACGCCTGACGGATAAGCGGCTGCAAGTTTCGGGTATGCAGATTTGTCAAAAGTCTGCCCCTGCATCAGGGCATAGCCAGACGGAACGGTATCTGATGGCCACGGGATTGGTGCGCCAGGCGGATAAAACTGCTCTGATGGCGTATAGAGTGAATAAACTGTACCGTCCGTTAACCCTTCCGGCTTATTAGCAGAATATGCTGGTGACGTATGAATCGTCACGCTGGCATTACTGGTATAATCCCATTGAATATTTACACCAGTCGCATAATTTCCGATTGCAACGTAAATATCGTAAGTATCACCAGATGTATTGACCCAGGCAAAATTTGTAAACCCTGTCGATGTGCGCTGCCATAAAGCACCAGTAATCCCCTTCGGATTACCATTACCTGCACGCAAAACAAGTTCAGATATACCTGCCTGTTGAGGTGACCCCACGTTAAATCCCGCGCCACCAATCAACGTAATTGAAACAACAGAACTCGCCTGTGGCATGGTTACCGTTGCTAATTTGAACCAACCAGCACCACCGCTGAATGACATTGTTGTTGAGTTAAGCGTACCAATATCTTTCGGCGTCAGTGTTATATCCGCTGAAAGCGCCTTACCATTCACCTTACGGGCAGAAGGTACCCGACCATTCGCATTATCATTAGCTGCTTTCACTGCTTTCGGTGTCGCGGCAAGCGTTTCAGATGCGCTGTTGGTTGCACTACTGAGCTGGACAATTCCTTTTTGTGCTGTCGTAGCGTCCTGAGCGGTATATTTCCCGTTAGCAAGGTCATAGGCTGCCTTTACCGACTTTGGCGTTGCCGCCAGCATTTCAGATGTGCTGTTGGTCGCGCTGCTGAGCTGAACTATCCCTTTCTGTGCTGTCGTTGCATCCTGTGCGGTGTATTTCCCGTTAGCCAGGTCATACGCGGCCTTAACTGCTTTTGGCGTTGCCGCCAGTGACTCGGAAGTGCTGTTAGTCGCACTGCTGAGCTGTACTATCCCCTTTTTCGTCGTGCTCGCATCCTCAAGCGCCACGGCGGATGCAATATCCTCTGCCCGTTTAGCTGCTGTCTCGGCGCGCGTTGCCGCGGATTCCGCCGTACTTTTGCTCTGAGCTGCCGCCGTCGCACTGCCAGCTGCCTCTGTCGCCTTCGTGGATGCCGTCGTGGCGCTGCTCTTCGCTGCTGACGCCTGTCTGGTCGCCTCATCTTTTGAAGCAGACGCCGATGATGCCGATGACGCCGCCGAACTGGCTGACGATGCGGCAGCCGTTTTTGAGGATTCTGCGCTGGTTTCCGACGCTTTCGCGTTCGTTTCGGATGTCTTCGCTGCGGAAGCAGAACTCGCTGCTGCGCTGGCCTGTTCAGTGGCTTCGCCAGCCTTCGTTGTGGCTGTTGAAGCGGATGATGCGGCGCTTTCTGCCGATTTTCCGGCGGCGGTGGCACTGGCTGAGGCCTGCCCGGCACTTGTTGACGCGGCGCTGGCAGATGATGCAGCCGCTGTTTTTGAGCCTGCCGCAGCTGAGGCGCTCTGTCCCGCTGCCGTCTCAGAAGACCTGGCGTTCGTCTCGGACGTTTTTGCCGCCTTCGCGGAATTTCCTGCCGCCGTTGCCGAGGAAGCTGCGCTACTGGCGCTCGAGGATGCGTTCGTTTCTGATGATTTCGCTGCCTCTTTTGAGGCCGCCGCATCCCGGGCTGAGGTGGCTGCTTCTGACGCTTTCGTGGTCGCGGTGGATGCAGAAGTGGCTGCTGATTGTTGTGACGCTGCCGCATTCGTTTCTGACGTTTTCGCCGCACCGGCACTGGTAGCCGCCGCGCTTTTTGAGGACTCTGCAGCGGCAGCACTTTTTGATGCCTCAGAGGCTTTTGCTGATGCCGTTCCTGCGCTGGAAAAAGCCTCCTGAGCCGACGTCGCGGCCTGTCCGGCTGACGTGCTGGCTGCACGTGCTGAGCCTGCAGCATCAGTCGCATGGGTTGCCGCCTCACGGGCAGATGTGCTGGCATCACTGGCTGACTTCTTCGCGGCTGCCGTGTTCTGTGCCACTGCGGACGCGTTACGCGCCACCTCTTCCACCATCAGTTCAAAACGTCGCAATGCCTCCGGACGGGCATCATCCTCCGTCATGGCACCGAGAAAATCATTCAGCGTACCGGGTTGAGAATCTTCATACACGGTG